>NZ_MPRK01000200.1 GCF_002021095.1 Solemya elarraichensis gill symbiont
TGTTCAGGATTGCTGTTATCTTCTTCATACTGCCGTGCGAGAGTATATTGAGCATTCACATCTCCGCTTTCAGCTGCAGATATTAATGAAGATTGCTCAGCTTGGGCAGGAATCAACAGGAGAAACAGGAGAAACTGTAATAACTGGATTTTAATGTGTATTCTCATTGACCATTATTAATTCGAATTAGATACATTTTGTAATAATACCAGGCGGAAAGGGATTCAGGTTACTTGCATGATGACAGGGTCTGATGTCGGACAGTCAGCACGGTAGTATATTGTGATAATGGAACAGGAAGATTGCTCATGTTGTTGTTTCTTGATGTAGACGGGGTACTGCTAGGGAAGAAGAATCCACGTGACATCAGTCATTCAATTGCGGCTGGTTGTGACGAGTTCATTGACTTTTCTATCGAGCATTTTGATTGCTACTGGCTGACATCGCACTGCAAAGGTAGTGCGGATACTGTGCTGAATTACTTAAAGCCATATGTTACAGATCCGCTATATGAAAAAATCAAGCTGATACAGGCAACAGATTATCGAACATTTAAAACAGAAGCCTTGCATGGAGACTTTATATGGATCGATGACGCGCCAAGCATGTACGAGATTAAATATCTTGAGGAAAACAACCTGTTGCATCGCTGGTTTCAGGTGAATACCAGGCAGGACTATCATGCCCTTGAAAAAATAATTCAGGATCTGAACTCCATATTAAAAAATGGATTTCTTTAAGATGGAATGTCATTCAGACTAGCAAGCGCTTTCCGCCAGGTATCGGTTGCCAGCGAAGGTCCGCATTGGGTTTGAAGCGATCATTCAGTAAGATATGACTATAGGTCATAAGGAGTGAGGCATGAAAAACATCAAGGTACTTGGATCAGGTTGCAAGAACTGTGAGACTACTGCGAATTTGATTCAAATCGCTGCGAAACAGGCTGGCACTGAGATTGAACTGGAAAAGATCACAGATATTGCTGTAATCATGGGCTACGGCGTCATGTCCACGCCAGGGGTCGTAATTGATGGTCAAGTGGTTCATGCAGGGGGTTTGCCCGGTCCTGACAAGATTCGACAGTGGGTGTCGGAATAATGTTCAGGCCATATCGGACTTCAGATGTTTGAGGCATTAGCCAATATTGTTGTTTTCAAAGTGCTGGGGCTTGATCCCGTTAGCCATGTAGGTGCTGCGCTTCATTTCTTTGTAATGGATATCGTGAAGATATTCGTTCTGTTAATCATCATTATTTATATCATGGGTTTACTTCGTGCATTAATGTCGCCTGAACGTGTACGGGAGTTCATTCGTAACAGGCCTGATTGGCAAGCACGGGGAATGGCCGTCACTCTTGGAGCCGTTCCCCGTTTTGCTCTTGCTCATCTGTACCCCTGTTTATAGGTTTTGTAGAGGCCGGGATTCCTCTTGGCGTTACTTTCTCCTTTTTAATAGCATCTCCAATGATCAATGAAGTCGCCGTTGTCATTCTGATAGGCATATTAGGTTGGAAGTTAGCCGCTCTCTACGTGCTGGCCGGTCTGACCGTTGCCTGGGTTGGTGGCCTGGTCATGCAAAGGCTCAAGCCTGAACGCTGGGTTGAGGAGTATGTCTGGAAGATTCAGATGGGAGAGGCAGCTTTTCCAGAACAGGACAAGTCCCTCAAAGGCCGTCATCAATATGCGGTCTCTGAGGTCAAAGAGATTGTCGGCCGCATCTGGCTGTGGGTTTTTCTCGGTATTGGAGTAGGCGCACTATTTCATGGCTTTGTTCCGGAAACCTGGGTTTCAGAACATCTCGCAGGAGGGAACTGGTATGAGGTACCATCAGCAGTGCTTCTCGGGATTCCACTCTATTCCAATGCGACTGGAATTATTCCTGTTGCGGAAGCCATGCTTGGAAAAGGCGTAGCAATCGGTACAACGCTTGCCTTGATGATGAGTGTCGCAGCTTTATCACTTCCAGAGATGCTGATTATGCGCAAGGTGATTAAATGGCAGGCACTGGCTCAATTTGCATCAGTATTGGCAATTGCTTTCATTCTTGTAGGTTGGATGTTTAACCTTATTACCTAAAATAGCAAACCATGTTGCATGTCAGTATCTGGCATAAAACAGGAGTTGATTACCAACTAGCACTATTGCGTCTTCTATAAACCAAAGATAACAAATGGTGCCCACATGACAGGGTCGGGATTTTTCTCTCTTTCGAAAAGCATGGCGACGCGCAAAGCCTCATGCGGAAGCATGCCGTCTTTCAACAAAACGATAAAAACACTCATCATGTCTTCCGTATTGAGGGTCGCACCAAGCCGGCTGAGCCAGAAAGCTGTCCATCACTGGAATTGAGTCTTGGCACTGTCAATGCAGATACCACTGTTGGCATGGAACGCATATTCGTGATCAGCGTGACGGCTGACGAAACGGCGCCCCGATCAGATTTTACCTTTCTGGCGCAGAAACGGATTCCCAAAAGCCGTAAGGCCAGAAAAGGTGGCGTTGAGAGTCGCGCAGATCGGGTTCAGAATCTCCTCATGTCAGCAGGATTCGGAACAGCTGCAAGCAGCCGTGGACTGGATATGCCTGCTCCTGAGGCAGCTGCTGTCGAGATGCAGCTGTTCAGCTGGACAACGGCTGAACAGGTGCAACGCATAAATTATGCAGCAAGATTAGCCGGGCTCAACATGTTGTTGCGTTGTTTGTGATGGTATTTAATTATTCTACAAACACTCATTGCCATGAACCAAGTCCGTTTCAATGTCCGCTTTTTAGCTGCGACTTCAACCGGTCGATGCAACATCTACAAACTAAGAAAATGTTCAGTATCTACAGAAAAAAGACACCTTGGCGACTTGTTACATGATGTCTCTCATAACCGATCGCATTTCAGAACTTGACCTGTATCAATGAAACCAAACAAATAGTAATAACCTGACTTTATTCTGACTAATTAACGTCATCTTTCCAATAAAATAGATAGATTACGCAGTTGTTTCAGTACGAAAGATTTTTTCGCAACAAATCTGCAAAATCCTTCACAGCCATTGGAGTAAAGTCATGGAGCTAAACAGTATTCAGGCGATTGAAAGTGCGACGAAGTCCGGTCGCAAGGAGATGTTCCGGTTCGGAACAGCCCTGTTTTTTATCATCATCATCATGCTC
>NZ_MPRK01000201.1 GCF_002021095.1 Solemya elarraichensis gill symbiont
TCGCCGTGGCATTCGTACACCCCTGTACAGCAAAAACGGGACCCGAAGGTCCCGTTTAGTATCACACAGATTTCTAAAATGAATTAGAAGTTGTGGATCATGCCAAGTGAGAAACCTGAAGATGAATTTTCTTCGGCATTCAGGTTATCAGTTTGGCCCGAGTCATCATCACTGGTAGCGTAAACTGCATAGGCAGTTGTACGCTTGCTCAGTGCGTGGGTCAGGCCGATGGCCCAGCCATCTTCGTCGCTAATCCACTCGTGATCGTCCTTGGCATAGGTAGCAATCAGCTTGTTGTTGCCAAATGCGTAGCTGCCTGCGACGTTGATGCTCTTCTTTTTTCCGCCATCATAATTTTTGCTGTCATCCACGTAGTTGGCAGCGATAGTGAAGGCATCCATGGTGAAGCCAGCACCGAAAAACCAGCGATCATCGTTATCAGTGCTAGTAACATCTGTGGCATCTTCCTTGCCTGCAGCCAGTTTCAGACCATTGTTGCTGTACATGGCAGCAAATGCGTAGCCATCAGCAAGTCCAGTCTCGCTGCCGCCCTCGCCGCCGCCCTCACCGGGGACGGTGGCAGCTGCGAAAGTGAGGCCGTTCATGTTAGGTGAGACATAGGCGATGGCGTTACTGAAACGGTTCTCAGCGGCTCCACTCATAGCGTTTCCATCTGCGAGTGTATCGCCCAGCATGTCTACACCAGTGCTGTACCATGCCATTTTGTATGGGCTGTCGTGACGACCGTAGAGGAAAGCACCCCAGTCGCCGGCCAAGCCGATGTAGGCGTTACGACCAGAAGAACCCCATGCACTGCCGTCAGCGAAGTCATAACCGGTTTCCGCTTTCCAGATCAGGCTCATGCCGTTACCGAGATCCTCGGTGCCCTTGAAGCCGATGCGTGAAGAACGTGACATAACGTTCCACTGGTCTTCAGAAGAGAAGCCGTCTCTGTCAAGCATGTCAATAGAGACGTGAACCTGGCCGTAAATTTGAACGCCTGCATTGGCTGCAGGTACTGCAACTACTGCTGCTGCAACAGCAGCTGCGATGATAGATTGGTTCATGAAAAACCCCCTTTCATTATCATTTTGGATAAGTATATTATGGCCTGAGGAAAAAGCTTCAGAACCAATCACAGCATAGTCCTGCAGAGCAAGAATTACAACGGTTTTCGCATTTTTTCTAGCATTTATCCTCTTGTTGTATTAATGCAACAAGCGCTGCCGGGATTCTTGTGGCGCAATAGGTTTGTGGCTGACCTGTAAGAATAAAGTGCTGTATGATAAGCCTATACACACTTAACAGCGAGCCTTTGTAGTAATGCGACTCGACAATTTGGTAATCGAGAGAATTTCGTCGCCCTATCTCGATGGTGATCGTAAAATAGAGGCTTGGCAGATCGAGCAAGTTGACATCGAGGGCGACGAGCTTAATGCGATTGTCAGCATGAGTAGCTATTGCGTGTCCGATGCTGACACAGATGGTTTTCATCTTTCTTATATTACTGCACTTGAGTTTGTTTCCCAGTTACAGATCATCTACATGCATGTATGGGCGGGTCTCGAGAAAAAGACGCAGGAAGCATGGATGGTGGAGTGCCGTATGAAGTCACACTCCCCGATAAGGAATCCGAATGCGATCAAGGTGCATATGACGGCAAGCAGGATGCGCAAGCGTGGTGATGTCTATTACTGCATCGCAGATCATCGTGTAACTGATGACCAGGGCGGTTTGTTCGAAATCTGGATCAAGGCGCTGATGTCCTAGGGATGTTTTCAAATCCAATACGTATGAATCAATAATGTACAGATGACAAGCTATCCGCCAATAACACATGAGCAGATCGACTGGTTTCACGACCCCTACCCGGATTATGCACGACTGAGACAATCAGGAGTCCCCCTGTGGCTGCCGCATGATGAAAATTATGCCTCGGAAGGAGTGTGGTTGTTCAGTCGCTATCATGCAGCGGAAAGCATCCTGAAGAGGACTTCCGGCGTTACCAAGAACGTGCGCAGCAAACGTTTTGAAGCGGATCAAACACCCTTTGATATTCACATGTTAAATCGTGACGGGGCTGACCATGCACGTTTGCGGAATCTCGTCGCGCACTTTTTTTCGTCAAAATCGATACGCAATCTCGAGCCGGAAATCAGGCTTCAGGCTGAGCGGTTACTGCAGTCAATGAGTGGCACTGACGAGGTGGATTTCATCTCTGCATTTGCAGAGCCGTTACCGATGGCCGTCATTGCAGGACTCATCGGCGTGCCACAGGAGGATATGTCGCGAATCCGCAAATGGTCGCTGATGATATCAAGGGGCTCGGATTCACAACTGGTGGATGATGATCTCAAAAACGGACGAAAAGAGGCTTTGTCGGAGTTTATTGACTACACAGAATGGCTGGTGGCTGAAAAAGCAGCGAGTCCTGTCGAGGACCTGATCTCGCACCTGGTTCATTGTGAAAGTGAAGACTTGATTAGCCGAGAAGAGACTGTCGGCATGATTGCTTTCTTGCTATTTGCAGGGCACGAGACAACGGTCGGCCTGATCGGTAATATGGTTTGGTTGTTGTTAATGCACCCTGAACAGTGGTTACTGCTGCGTGAAAAGCCTGAACTGGCGATGCGGGCTGTCGAAGAGACGTTGCGCTATGAGAGTCCGACGCAGAGATCGACTTACCGTTTTGCTACCGAGCGGATCAATATTTCGGGTTTCGAATTGGAGGCAGGTCAGCAGTTCGCGGTAATTCTTGGTTCGGCCAATCGGGATGGGGCCTTCTTTTCTGACCCGGACAGGTTCGATATCCAGCGCGCACCTAACCGCCACCTTGCCTTCGGGATTGGTGTGCATAATTGCATTGGAAAGACCCTGGCTCGTGTTGAGGCTCGGGTTGCATTGGAGCAGCTGATCAATTTGCGTGAACAGCCTGTTCTCATAACTGACAGGCCAAGCTGGAATAGAAACAGTTTTTTTCGTGGCCTGGAAAAATTGCCTGTCAAGCTGGGGTGAGATTGGGTTGCTGTTCTAATCCTGGTGTCGACTGCACCAGGTCACGAGACTGTAAATTAGTTTGTGTATCTGCTTATCATTAACCCCTACGGGAGATAAGCACGATGAACGAAAAAGAAATCCGAGCACTTGCCAACAAGAT
>NZ_MPRK01000202.1 GCF_002021095.1 Solemya elarraichensis gill symbiont
GTATCTGTAGTGCACCTGTCGCATCAGGTACACACAGGATGGTTACCCAGCCAATAAGCTCAATCGCAACGCGACGACCGTGTAATTTCGCAAGGCGTTGCCTGGTGACCGGATCTTTCTCCAGTACCTGGTTAACAGCCTGCTCCAGTCCCACCAACAGGGTGTTGGATACTTCCATGATCAGAGCTTGAAACCGCGATGCATTGCGACTACGCCGCCTGTCAGGTTGTGATAATCACAATGTTCGAAACCCGCATCCTGCATCATCTGCTTGAGAGTTTCCTGGTCAGGATGCATGCGAATCGACTCTGCAAGGTAACGGTAGCTCTCGGCATCCTTTGCCACCAGCTTGCCCATTAACGGCAGTGCCTTGAAGGAGTAAAAATCGTATATTTTCTCGAGTGGCTTGTTGACCGGCTTTGAGAACTCCAGCACCAGTACCCGGCCGCCCGGCTTGATGACGCGAAACATCTCGCGCAGTGCCTTGTCCTTGTCGGTGACATTGCGCAGGCCGAAACCGATGGTGACACAATCGAAACTGTTGTCCGGGAATGGAATCTCCTCGGCATTGATTTGCAGGTACTCAACATTGCCGACATGGCCTGCGTCGACCATGCGTTTTCTGCCCTCTTCGAGCATTGCGAGGTTGATGTCGGACATCACCACACGACCCTCGGGACCTACCAGTCCTGCAAAGCGGGAGGCCAGATCACCGGTGCCTGAGGCAAGATCGAGCACATGTTGGCCGTTTCGAACTGCGGAAAGATCAATGGCAACGTGCTTCCATAGACGGTGGACGCCGAGCGACATCAGGTCATTCATGATGTCGTAATTTGATGCGACCGAATCGAACACCTCACGGACGCGGTCAGCCTTCTCCTCTGCCTTGACAGTCTCGAAGCCAAAATGGGTGGTTTTGTCGCTGTTCATATCTACTATCCATTTGTTGATCTGAAGATTATAACCAATTCCTCCAAATCAATCCCTGTAACTGAATTCGACTTGTCGCCTCGATTTACGGCCTACAAGGGTAAACTATCACTCTGTTCAGGTAACGCATCACATATTTAGTCACCAGGTACACTTGAGCATACAATAAGGACAGCACTGTTCGAATAGTAAAACCAATCGCCAAAGCACTTTAGACTGATTAACCACATACAAGAACTACGTTTCAATTATGGCAATACGAATCGGAATCATCTCGACAGTTTGGCTGCCCAGCCACGGTGGTGCGCAGCAATATATACACAGGCTCGCCCTTTCCCTGGCAAAACAGGAAGATTTCGAAGTGTTTGCATTCTGTTCAACACAGGAGGCGACAGATAAGGACAACGGTGAGTTCCCGGTGACCCGGTGGGAAGACGGGCATGAACTTACTCGAGCCAGTTGGGGAAATTCAATTCTGATGCCGAAGAAATTCCCCGTCATAGATATTTTCAAAATGTACGATTTTCTTGATGCTTCAGTCGCATGGGCGACTGAACTGGAACTGGATATCGTTTTAATCAGCACCCCATTTCAGGAACCGGAGAATCACCAGGGGCGTGAACTATACCTTCAGCTCAAGGCTCTTGGGATCAAGACCGGCGCCCTGTATTATGACATCAGCCACCCTGTACAGAAGATGCTATTTGAATTTTACGAGCGTAAGACTGGCAACTGGTCTCAAGCCGGTGACGGCGTTCGCAAGTATCTTTCTTCGCTCTTGGAAGCACATAATCGCCTGCATACTTACCATGCAATTGGTAGTCCACTGTTTTTCTCTCCGGATTTTGTCATCTCCTGTTCATACTGGAGTGAATCGTTCATTGATCCTGATGACTCGACACCGAAATTTGTCCTCCATCCACTCATGGAGCAAGCTTATTGGAGCGATAACAGCACCATGCAGGAATCACTGGATGAAGTCGACGTTCTGATGGTTAACCCGAGATCAAGAAACAACCCCACGCAGATGGCAAAACTCATCAATGACGCAAATCCACAATGGAAATTCAGAGTGTTGAATGGCGGCTGGTCAGATGGAACAGATTTTCCCGCAGAATTTCTATCCAAGATTAAGCAATCAGCAGCAATGAAGGAAGGCAGAATCGATATGCGCCCATATGTATCCGACATGCGAGACGCATACCGAACTTCTAATCTTGTATTTTTTCCTAGCAAAATCGAGGGTTACGGCATGACAGCAGTTGAACCAATGTACAGTGGAACTCCTGTGATCAGTAGTAACTATCCGGCAATACTTGAAGCTGTCGGCGATGCTGCGTATACGCTCTGTCCACTGACCGCCCCTGCAGACTCCTGGCGCCAGGCAGTTGATGAGGTACTGAACAACCCTTCCGAATGGAGAATGAAAAGCCTGGCCCGTGCAGATGAGCTTGAAGATCGGCAGAATAAAGAGTTAGGCAACCTCGTCTCATTCCTTAATACTTTTGTATAAGACTCGCAGCAACAGGCTCGCATTATGATGAATATGCAGGGGATCACATGAAAAAGGCACTGATCACCGGCATCTCGGGCCAGGATGGAATTTACCTCTCAGAACTACTACTTGAAAAAGGATACATAGTCCACGGGATCAAGCGCCCTGGCGCTCTACACAATACAAACAGCATCAATGACCCCTACCAGGAACCCGGTCAACCAAACCGCTACATTCACCATGGTGACATAACAGATTCATCAAGCCTGACTCGAATCGTTGAACGGCTACAACCTGATGAAATCTACAATCTTGCCGCACAAAGCCACGTTTCCGTTTCATTCGATGAGCCTGAATACACGGCCGATGCCAATGCACTTGGCACCCTTAGACTGCTTGAAGCAATCAGGAAGCAGGGCCGGACGGGCAAAACACGTTTCTACCAGGCTTCGACCTCGGAACTCTTCGGAAAAGCACAGGAGTCGCCACAAACAGAGAAGACGCCCTTTCATCCTCGCAATCCGTACGCTGTTGCCAAACTCTATGGGTACTGGATAACCGTCAATTACCGCGAGGCCTATGGTCTCTATGCCTGTAATGGCATCCTTTCTAACCACGAATCACCTTTACGCGGCGAGACATACGTCACCCGTAAGATCTCTCGCGCCCTGTCACGTATCAAGCTGGGCTTGCAGGATCGGCTTTCCCTTGGCAACCTCGCTGCCAAG
>NZ_MPRK01000203.1 GCF_002021095.1 Solemya elarraichensis gill symbiont
CTGGAAAGCAGCGTTAAATCGTTTTATGATCGAGTTTGAAGATCGACTCATTGACCATATTTGAACAGGGCAGTTACACAGAATTATCTACAGGCTCCTCTTCATTCGTCGTCGATCTGTCAGCCAGTCATAATCCATGAAGGGATGTCCAAAATTTTTCTCCCTGAGAATTACAGCACCTCGTTTTTGGGCCTTCTCGATTAACTCCTGTGACATGGAAGGCGTAATCACACCATCATTCTGTCCAACAATAAACATAAAATGACTACAATTGTCTGGGAGATGATTAATAGGATCATACGCCGCTGGACATCCATAATTGGATAAACGACTCGGTGAGGTATCTACAATAATACGGTCCAGCCTGGCGTGCTTTTCAAATCCATTCAAGAAAGCTATTCCACCAAACGACATGGCATATATAAAATGTTTGTCGTAATTAGACGAGTTGAGTGCAGCGATTATTTCAGTATAGTCACTGACAATTGCTTTAAGTCGCCGTTTGCCTTCGGAACGACCATAACCACGAAAGTCATAGATATAAACATCAAATCCTGCCGCTGAAAATTGAGTGAATTCATCAATAATCTGGTCTGCCAAAAGAGCATTTCCCTGCAAGATCAGCATGTAACCCTTCGGCAAAGAATCCTGCCCTTTGCTTCCAGTTGCTTTCAGTTTGTAGCCACGCAATATTTTATTGTCTATGGTCTTAAAAAATATATCCTCAACATTTTGCAATCCTGTCAGTCGACCTTCATTCGGCCTACCTGCCAAACTACTCCATAACCAAAACATTAAAGGTTCTCTCAGGCCACAAACACTTTGCTCCAGTTCCATATGGCCATCTTCCCTCTGGGAAGAAACGGAGCTTGAAAATATCGTGAGAAAAGAAAACAAAATTAAGAATCGGTTTGCCATACTATATGAGTATAGAGTAATCGAATCAGAATAGAGACATTTGGCGTTAAGACTGCATATGGATGAACTTTTGGATGGTTACGAAAAATGAAATGGTCCTTCAAACTGATCCGGGTTGCAGGTATTGATGTATATGTGCATGCAACTTTTATTATCCTTCTCCTTTGGATCGGCCTGAGTTACTGGTTGATTGAGGGGGCGCTGGGCGCAGTTCTAAGTGGCGTCGGTTTTATCATTGTGCTGTTTACCTGTGTTGTACTACATGAATTCGGACATGCACTGACAGCACGACGATATGGTATTCGAACACTTCATATAACGCTGTTTCCCATCGGTGGCCTAGCCGCAGTGGAGCGTATGCCTGAAGTTCCAAAACATGAAATTAACGTGGCCTTGGCAGGCCCTGCAGTCAATCTGTTTATCGCATTCTTTCTGTGGTTCTGGCTATCAGTGACAAATACGATGGTATCTGCTGAAGAGCTTACTCTGACGGGAGGCCCGTTTGCACAACGTTGGATGCTCATCAATATTATTCTCGCCGTTTTTAATCTGATACCTGCTTTTCCGATGGATGGTGGACGTATTCTACGTGCCGTCCTTGCTATACGGATGAACCATAATAAAGCAACTCAGCTTGCCGCGAGGGTAGGACAGGGATTTGCCTTGTGGCTGGGCTTGATGGGGCTCCTGTTTAATCCTTTTCTTATGTTTATTGCACTATTTGTTTGGATTGGCGCTGCTTCCGAAGCGGCGGTAGAAGAGGTTAAATCGACGTTGCTGGGTATTTCAGCCGGGCAGGCCATGCTAACGAATTTTGAAGTATTGTCTCCTCACGATCGTTTGCACCAGGCTATTCAGTTGACGCTGGCGGGTAGTCAGAAAGATTTTCCTGTGTTGGATGGTAAAGATGTTGTCGGAGTACTCACACAGACAGATTTATTGCGAGGATTGCATGAGCATGGCGATCAGGAAAGTGTGGGAAACTGGATGCAAACTGACGTACAGTGTGCTGAAAATAATGAGCCACTTGAAGAGGTATTGGAGCGGCTACAGAAAAGTCAGTGTCGCTTATTTACTGTGATGGAAGCTGGTCAATTGGCTGGTATCTTAAACATGGACAATGTGGTGGAGTTGCTCTCCATTCAGAAAGCGTTACATTGATCAAGATAGACTTCAGGGGATGACTGTATCAACGATTATGCTGATTCTCTGCGTTGATATTTATTCAGCCTCGTGTCCTGGTTACTCGGCAAAAATAGATGCCTATCAAAGATGCCCGGATAATGATCTCAGGTTTGATTATTGGATGTCCGCTTTGGGTTGCCGCCAGAAGCAGACATTCACAATTCAAAGATTATTTGGTAAAAAAAAGCCCCAATGACAAAGAGGCTTAAGAATTAATGCATTTGCTTTTGGAAGACAAATGCACTAAATTTCAAATCTTCACGTATGTCCATCCAGAGCTGAGCCTACCCACAACGTGATCTATCGCCGTTTCCCCAGCATGGGTGCGGTCAATCAATTCAACTTCCTCTCCTTTTTCCGTTAGTCGGCTAATGGTGTTCGCGCAAGCCAGGAACATCAGGTGGTCATATTTGTCCATCATTTGGCTCACCCGGTTAGCAACCGCTGACTTATCTACACGAAGTAGATTAAGACCTGCCGCGTTAGCAACCACTTCCACTTGAATTTCATCATTAGCGTAAGACGTCAGAATGCTCTCGACTCGATCAAGCAATTCATTGGCAGCAGCCTTTTCGTCCACATCGATATGCAAAACGGTGTTGTTCTGCGCAAGGTTTTTGACTGGCAGGCTGATCCCGCTTGTAAGCGGTGTGTGACTATTTGCACTGTATGTCGCATGCATGCTCCAACCGACAAGAAAACCCAGGGGAAGCAGCAAGATCATCAGCGCCAGGCTTCGTCCACTATTCGCCCACATTGATCTTGTGACAGGTAGGTGCTGGGGAGGCTCAACATCGTCGTATGCATCACGCAATGCCTGGTCGATCGAGCGGTATTCCCGGACTTTCTCGATGAATGCAGGATTTTCTTCCAAGTGACGCTCCAGCCTGCGCCTCTCTTCCTTGCTAAGTTCACCATCGATGAAGCGATTCAGCTCATCTGCTGTCCAGTATAATGCCTTGTTCATTTCACCCTCCTCAGGTAGGAACGCGATTCAGTGACAGGCTCACTGG
>NZ_MPRK01000204.1 GCF_002021095.1 Solemya elarraichensis gill symbiont
CGTCCGGGGCAATAAAGGCTGTCGAAGATCGAGTGTAAAAGGGCGACTTGGATGTCCCGTTTTACATCACGAGATCAAAGACACGCTTGTGTTTGATCTTGATGCACAATCAATTTGGAGAGATGAAGCAACTACTTCTGTTCACTCAACCTTTTCAGCGTATGAACTCTGGACTCAGCAAATAGTAAACAAACCGCCACTTTTTTATCTTATTACCTCACTTTTTTGGTCCCCCGGAGACGGGGCTTTTGCATTGCGATTCCCAAATGCAATATTAGGTTCGCTGAGTGTCATGCTTTGTTGGATGTTAGGTAAGGCACTTGCAGGACGTAGCGTAGCTTTTCTACTTTCATTATTTGTCCTTTTATCTGATATCAATATTACTTACAGCCAGGAAGCAAGGCAGTACATATTGCTTTCAATTGGATGGTTGATTTTACTTATCTCATTGATTCGCTTAATTCAGTCAAGTGAAACCCTTGAAAAACCTCAGAGGTTAGATCTTCTGTTGACATTTATCGGTGTCATTCTAATGGTACACACGCATCCAATAGCTTTGCACTATTTAACTGTTAGTGGCGTGGCGTACTTCTTGGCTTTAGTTGCTGGTCGCCATAAATTTGACAAGCGTTTTATTTTTCATCCTGTTCTTATATCACTCATTGCTGGTATTACCATTCTTCCATGGTTATTTACAGGCCTAAATACTACTAGCTTCAACTGGTTAAAACAGGATAGTGCTGGGATTGCTTTGCTAAGATTTTTTTAATCTATTTGGAGCCCGGAATCTTGCATTTTTAGTAGGAAACAATGCTGGAATTATCACTGGGGCCATCCTATTCATAACTTCAAGTTCAGGAATATTATACTGGCTATACCGTCACGAGAGGAAGATAGGGATTTTTTTAGCGCTTCTATTAGTTTTTCCTCCATTATCACTCTGGTTGACAGGTTTAGTTAAACCCGTTTACTTACTGAGGACTATAATGCCGGTGCATCTCATTGCGATGATTGGTTTAGCATTGGCCATAGAGGCAATAAGAAAAGAATGGATTCGAGGAATAGGAGTACTAATTCTATGTGTGATTTTAGGTCTGTCATCATATGGCTATTACTCTTACCATAAGAAAGAAGATTGGAAATTTGTCAGCCAAAGTTATGGCATCCAACAATCAGAATGCATATTTGTTTTTGTGTAACTCAAGTTACTATAAACCGCTGTATTTCTATTTGAAAGAGAACATACCACCTGCTTTTCATTTCAACCATAATACTAAGTAATTAAGGTTTAGAAGTTCTGTGAAGGATATATGGAAGCCACTTCAATTAATGAAAGGTGTTAGGGCTCCTATAATAATAAATGTGGTCAATAGTTATTCTCCATGCGCAAAATACCTAGGTAGTTCATTTACTATTGGAAAGCATGAATATAAAGCGAGTGAAGTATGGAGAAGTGTAGGCGTAAGTATGGTGACCTACCGAAAGCAGAACATTCCAGATAACTAAATGGGAAATTTAGTTTTCATGGCCATTCAATAAGATGTGTAACGAATTATTACGATAATCCTTTCACCATTATTATCATTTAGCGGTTTGCGTTGATTTATCTGTTTACCATGGGCCACTGTTTCTGTTTGTATGCTAATGCATAGCCGGTCTTATATTCAATGGAATTACTGATTCAGACTTATTTGAATGGATGTCGAAAGACTACTTTGGGTCGGAAGCGGTCGTTAGCGAAGCACATGCACCGAGCAGGGCGCATAACGTACGATACGAGACGCTGTAGAGCCTAGAAAAAAGTCTCGCAATCCAGGTTTGTGTGAGCCGACTATAATGCAGTCAGCACCGACTTCCTTCACATAATCAAACAATAGGGGACAGACCACGTTTTATTCAATACAGATCCAAATCCCTGACGTCCACCATACATTCACAATAGAATCATCGGCTTACGGAATATCATGGGGTGTTTTATTGTGGGCTACAAAGGGGCTATCGATCTTGAGGAGTCCCTTGATGCGCTTCAGTTGGGGTAAAGGGCACTAATACCAGTTCATTCCAGACTGACATAGGAATATTGTTCTGCTACATTGACCGGCAAGTTATGCTGAACAATTGGCTGAAAGCAGCAAATTTATCTTTATTCGAGTGAGTGAAAATGAGTCAAACACTGTTAGAAAAACATGAGCCTCTTGTTATAGAAATAGGCAAGCTGTACCTGGATAACATGGAGGTAGAACTGGGCAGGAAATATAAAAACAACGAGCATCATGTCAATGCAGGACTTTCTGATGATCAAAGTACAGAACTGAGATACAAGTACGATCTCACCATCAGTGAGTTTTCAGAAATCTATTCTGGTTTCATCAAGATGAAACCGGGTGAACATCTGCAGCAGGTACTGAATGCTTTTGTAGCATCAGGTGGCAATGTCGATATTGAGCCTGCCTATGATGAAGAGACGCAGCGGTTAAACGTGACTGTGCAATACGTCATCAAGGATAACACTTTGGACAACATCGAAGGCCTTTCTACCCTGGAGAACCTGGTGATGACAATGAATGCGATGCTTCAGATTGAAAACGTGCTGTCAGGATCGAACCCGGATGGTGCACCTGAGTTTTAATCGTAATATAACAATCCGGTTGGGAGTCCCTAGGTGGGTTTGAATTCCGTAAATATTTTGATTATTGCGAATTATTAGTGTCAAGAATATAGGTATTTGCTAATATGTGCACACATGGCAGGTACATGTAATGACATACGAATATAAAGTTGACAAATTAGTTAGTAACTTTGTTGCAGAATTCCAAAGGGAATTGATAACTGCAAGAAATATAGAAACTTATTTGGACAATGAGATACCAAAACTACTTACTGGTTACCCTAGCGCTGTCTACCACCCGAAAGAGAAACGGAAACCAGTAATCACGCAATAGATTTTAGAGTATCAAACTGAAAGCCAGTAATAATGATAAGGCGGTATTACAAGTTCGTCTTGAGCCTGTAGATAATTCTGTGTAACTGCCCTGTTCAAATATGGTCAATGAGTCGATCTTCAAACTCGATCATAAAACGATTTAACGCTGCTTTCC
>NZ_MPRK01000205.1 GCF_002021095.1 Solemya elarraichensis gill symbiont
TATGGCAACCCCTATAATCCCTTTACTACCAATCCCTTCTCCACAAACAGATTCAACTGGAACGGGTCAGATGGACGCACCCCCTTCCCGTCAGACGACCCCTGGCTCGATGAACTGCCACTCGGCTCGGAGGACTCTCCCTTCTTCCGCATTGCTCCTGTTGCAAAGCTATCGGGGCGTTGGCTCGGTCAGTATGGTGACGGCATCTGGTTCAAGCGCGGCTGGTTGCGTTTCTATCGGATTGATGACTACCACGATGGTCGCTATAGGGTAAAAGGGCAATACCTGTACGTTTCTCTCAACGACGGCCAACGCTATATCCGCTTCCGCTATGCGGTGGAGGATGATCTGCTGGCACTGAGAAGCGAATCTGGCACTACCTATCTTTACCAGCGTTTTGAAGAAGAGGATGACGACGACTCATCCGATGACGAGTTTGACACCGACGACTAGCAGCAGCACCGAGAATATCCGCTTAATGGTCGCTACCGGCAACGTATGTGCGAGATGGGCACCGAAAGAGACCGTCAGCACACTGGCTGCCACAACACCGAATATCGCCGGCCAGTAGAGGAAACCGCTCGACCACTCAGGCAGCGCACTGTTACCCCAGCCGCTGATCAGAAATCCAACGGCACCGGAAACCGCAATCGGCAGGCCCACTGCACTCGATGTCGCAACCGCATTGACCACCGGCACCCTGTGCCACGCAAGGTAGGGAACCGTCAGGGTACCGCCGCCAATACCGACAATCGCCGAGATTGCACCGATAACCGCACCCGCTGCCGAGACAAAGAGTTGCGACGGTAAATCATTATGCCCTTCAACCTTGCTGCTGAGCAGCATACGCAGACCGGCAATGATGACGAAAGCACCAAATATACGCTGCAACCAGAGTGTCTCGAGAATACTCGCCAACCAGGCTCCGGCAAGACCGCCGATGATAATACCCGGCGTCAAACGGCGAAACAGTTCCCAGCGTACTGCACCACGCCTGTGGTGAGCCCGGATCGAGCCCATGGATGTTGCAACGATGGTTGCCAGTGAGGAACCGACAGCAAGGTGCATGACGATAGACTCATCAAAACCCTGGGCGCGGAAAAGGTAGACCAGAACCGGAACAATGACGAGACCACCCCCGACACCAAGCAGGCCGGCGAGCACGCCTGCCGCCGCTCCGACTGTCAGATAAATGAGAACGTCTATCATTCCGGCATTTTCCTTGCATAATTACTTGACGTGCATGTTACATGGATTCAGGATGTTGCCAAATAAAGATTCAAGCAGTATCCAAATATGAAAATCAGAAAAGTGTGCATTCTCGGCGGCACAGGTTTTGTCGGCCGGCATGTTGCCTATGAACTCTCACGTCGCGGCATGCCGTGCCGCATTCCGAGCCGCCGGCCTCACAGGGCCCGTGATATCCAACTGCTGCCAGGCTGCGAGGTCACCCAAATCGGGAAATTTGAAACCGCAGAGCTACAGGAGCAGTTCAAGGGGTGTGATGCCGTCATTAACCTGGTTGGCATCCTCAACCCCAGCCGCAACAGCAGCTATCACGATATCCATGCGGAACTGGTGTCGCATGTTGTTGATGCTGCAATTAACTCCAATGTTAAACACCTGCTGCACATGAGTGCCATCAACGCCAGTGAATCGTGCGGCAAGAGCAACTATTTACGCTCCAAGGGTGAAGGCGAGAATCGTGCGCATACACTGAGCAGGCACCATATTGCCGTCACCAGCTTCCGCCCATCGGTGATCTTTGGTCCAGAAGACAGCTTCATTAACCGTTTCAACAGACTGATGAAACTGCCGGGTCCACTGCCACTCGCCTGCCCCGGTGCAAAATTTGCCCCTGTCTATGTCAATGACGTGGCTCTCGCCATCGCCAATGCAATCGGCTCAGAGGAGACTTTTGGCAAGCGCTACGAACTCTGTGGTCCCAAGGTCTTCACACTGCACGATATTGTCGACTACATCATCAAGCACACTGGCAGGCACAAAACAGTCATTGCACTGGGCAAAAACTCCTCCATGCTGCAGGCTGCGCTGCTCGGCCTGGTGCCCGGAAAACCCTTCACGCTGGATAATTATCGCTCCCTGCAGACCCCTGCAATTTGCTCAAGAGACGGACTTGCCAAGCTGGGAATTACGGCGACATCGATGGACCAGGTCGTACCGGATTATCTCAGATGAGCCGAATCTGGCTCAGTGTCGGCAGCAATATCGAGCGCGAACTGCATATCACTGAGGCGTTGTTACAACTTGAGTCTGAACTTGGAAAGGCGATCCTCTCGCCTTACTATGAAAGCCCGGCAGAGGGGTTTGAGGGGCCGGATTTCATCAACCTGGTTGCCGGTTACGATACAGATAAAAGTCCGGCGGAGTTGATCAGGCTCTTCAACAGCATTGAATCCGGGCTTGGACGCACCCGCACAGAGAAAAAATTCTCATCGAGAACTATCGATATCGATCTGCTCACCTACGGTGACCAGGTGATCGAGGTGATGGGCAAGCAACTACCGCGTGATGATATCCTCAAGTACAGCTTTGTACTCAAGCCGCTTGCCGATGTTGCGGCTGATGAAGTGCATGTACTGACCGGAAAAACCTATCAACAGCACTGGGATGAATTCACCCCGAAAGATCGACTTGTCAGGTTGTAACGACGGGCAACCTGCCCGTGATATGCTAGTGTTTGTCTAAACACACGGAAGAGTTTGAAAATGGATATTTCAACAAAGACAATCATTGCAGGCAGCCTCCTGCTGATGACATCAACAGTCTGTGCCAGCGGCGGGGGGGGGGCTGGTCTCGATTGCGGCCTTCATGCTTGGCTGGGCTCTCATACCGGCTGCTTTCTTTCTCAGTATGACTGTTACCAGGCGATCTGACGGCATACCGGCCAAAATTCCGCTGGTCCTGTTCCTGCTATGCATGGTGATTTTTACAGGATCCCTGGGTGCACTAATTGTGTCACATCTGTGGATTGAGGATGATCTGGAACTTACAAAAGCTTTAGCATCAAGTTTCTATTTTTTCACATTTTACTTCAAAGAGATTC
>NZ_MPRK01000206.1 GCF_002021095.1 Solemya elarraichensis gill symbiont
CGACGGCAACCCAAACGGACGTAACGCCTACATCGGCCTAACCGGTGACTGGGGTACATTCCTCTATGGTCGTCACGACAGCCCATACAAGATGGCTTGGTACAGCACCGGCATCGACATGATGGGTGATACCATCATGGACGCAGTTGGCCTCTCATCAGCTGAAGCGAACCGTTTCAGCAACGCCATTGCTTATGTTTCACCGAACATTAACGGCCTGACTTTTGCTGGCGCAATCGTTCCTAGTGAAGGTACTAACAACGCAACCGGTCTTGCTGACGGCTACGCTGTCGGTGTTATGTACAGCAACAACGATCTGAAGCTGGCTGCTGCTTACGAAGACGAAGGCGCTCTTGGTAGCAATAACAACCTTGGTAGCAATAACGACAACGACCGTTTCATGGTTGGCGCTGGTTACACCATGAATGCCTTCGCTATCGCAGCAAACTATGTTATGGAAGACAACGAAGACCTTGAGAAGAACATCAACGTCATCGGTAGCTACAGCTTCGGTAACAACAAGCTGATTGTCGCTTACGGCCTTGATGATAACGACAGCGGTAGTGATCAGGGCTCCTGGGGTATTGGCCTGTCTCACGCACTGAGCAAGCGTACAACTGCCTATGCAGCATATGCTGACAGTAACGACTATAACCAGATTAACACTGAAATGGATGCTACCTCCGGCTTCTCAGTCGGCCTGATCCACAACTTCTAACTCACTTTAGAAATTGCATGATCTGGAACGGGGCTTTCGAGCCCCGTTTTTTATGTTCAAACCAAACCTGATAAACTGACCACCCAAAAACCACAGCCACTCATGGCCAGACCACGACACATCAGCTGATTATGAAAATCAAACCATCGAGTCTCCCGTCGCTCAGTTTCAACACAAATACTGGAAGCAACAAACAGCAGGCAGTCAATAGCCGGAATCAATCTATCATGCTGCATATCAAGGCGATTCCAGACAATCATGAGATTAAAGTTGAGAACTATGACCACGCGCTTGGGGGATTCAATTATTCATACAATGGCAATCTCCATCTGCTTGAGAATGAACGACCGAACGAGTTTGAGCACCAGGCGATGATACTGGGTGGATTACAACCAAAGCGTATCGATATCCCCAGGGTTGATTTCGCCTTTAACTTTATCTGCGACCCGGATATCAGCAGAAAATCCCTCGAATATGCAGTTCAATTCGTTGACGGGAACAGTCTTCCTACCCTGAATCATCCTGCAAAAGTCCTGCGCCTGACCCGAGATGGGCTTTTCCAGCATTTCAGTGACATAAACGGGCCGCTAATCCCGAGAACCCTGCGCATCTCGCCGCACTCCTGCAAGGAGGTACAGGCCATAGTTGAAGCGGGAGATGTTGTCTTGCCACTGATCATTCGCCCGGCTGGCAGACATGGCGGACAAGGCATGTATCTGCTGAAGTCACTGGATGACATCCACGAACTGGAACGATTTGCCTTTGACGGTCGCGACTACTACCTGATCGAGTTCCATGATTACCGCAGTGATGATGGTTTCTACAGGAAGTACCGCATGATCTGGATTGATGGAAAGATTTATCCTCGCCACCTGATTATCGACAAGGAGTGGAAAATCCACGGTGCAAACAAAAACAACTTCATGCGCGATACGGAGAAGTTCATCCAGGAGGAGATCGAGTACCTCGACAACTTTGAAGAAGTGCTCGGAAACGATGGCGTGAGTAATGTGCGGACACTCTTTTCAGAGATAGGCCTGGACTATTGTGGCATGGATTTCTCCCTGTTACCCGACAACAGACTGTTTGTATTCAAGGCCAATCCCGCCATGAATACTTCGATTAATAAGGCGCATCCGGCATCGAAACATCGTGACAGGCATCTACTCATGCACGAACAGGCCAAGATGGAAATGTTAAGTCAATTCGCCAACACGGTTGCTGCAGAAACTGACAAAAGATCACACTAGTATCAACATCACAAATCCAGAACGACAGGCGGCTTCATGACACCGGCAAGTATCGGGCTCCTCTATCCTGGCGAAATGGGCATCACAGTCGCAGCTGCCCTGCAGGACAACAAGCACAAGGTCTACTGGCTACCGGAAGAGAGAAGCGGGCGCACAAGAGAATGGTTACGGCTATGGCGCCTATTGCTTCCGAACCTGATAAAATCCTCGATAGAAATGTGTCCACCACCAAGTAGAGAGATTAGTATTAACTAGTATGAGCAAAAAAACTCAGACCTTCCCGTCACTCAGTTACAGTCTCAAGCAGACTACCCGTGAAAAACAGGCCAGCGCACCCGCCAAAAAGCCTGTTATGTTGCACATTAAGGCGGTACCCGACTCAAACTCCATCCTGGTCCAACACTTTGATTTCGAACTCGGCGCCTTCGTCTACGCCTATAATGGAAATCTAAAGTTGCTTGCAGATGAGCGCCTGGAAGGATTTGAACACCATTCACTGGTTCTGGGCGGTTCACGCCCCAAGCGTGCCGACATCCCCAGGGTCGATTTCGCATTCAACTATATTAGCGATCCCGATCTGAGCAGCAAAGCGCTCGAAGCCGCCATTGAGTTTATCGATAGCAACGGGATTCCCTGTCTGAACCACCCTGCCAGGGTGAAACAAACATCACGGGACGGACTCTACCTGCATTTCGGTCACATGGATGGCATCGTGATACCGAAAACCCTGCGAGTCGCACCACACTACTGCAGTGATATACAGGAGATCATCGAAAAAGGCGATATCAGCCTGCCGATAATCGTCCGGCCGGCCGGCGGGCACGACGGAGAAAACATGTTGCTGCTGAAATCGCTGAATGATATCCACATGCTCGAGTGTTTTGCCTTCGACGGGCGAGACTACTTCCTGATCGAACTCCACGACTATCGCAATGATGATGGCCTTTTCAGGAAGTACCGAATGTTGTCTATAGGTGGCAACCTCTACCCTCGTCATCTGATTATTGACAACGAGTGGAACATTCATGGCAAGAGCCGATATAACGTCATGCGGGATAACAAACAGCTGAGGGAGGAAGA
>NZ_MPRK01000207.1 GCF_002021095.1 Solemya elarraichensis gill symbiont
AGATGAATCATGTTGGTGGAGGGTCGGCATGAGCTCACTTCCTTCTGAATCGACGGTTAATCCAAATGAGACATATCTAGGTGCTGGCATACCCCAAGAACTGTTTGTACTGGCAGATGAGCCAATCTGGGGTTATTTTGAAATACCAACTGGACAGAAGAAGCGCCCAGGTAAAGGAAGGCATGGATACACTCACCAGTCCTGCACGAATCCTGACACTCTGTATAGCCTTGAGGAAGTACAAGCAGAGCTCGATGATAAACGCGTACTAACAGTTAGCCTGAAACTCGCTAGCAAGAAACTGGGGCGTTTATTTTCAATCAAAGATCTGGATGCTTATAAAGAAGGATTTGATCAGGATCTTCTTGAGTATTACCTGAATGAACAAACCTTTATAGATATAAGCCCTTCAGGTCAGGGCTACCATGTCTGGTATAGCTATAACATCAAACCTACAGTTACCCCTAAGCAAGTTGGTGTAGACAATGTCACCGGGTTTATAACTCTCACTGGTAATGTTTACAAGGATGAATCAATCGCAGAGATTGACTTAGACCACTCAGTACTCAGGGCAGATAAAGAGTATGCTCCGGTCCAGTTAATCAAGGATGGCAAGCAATCAGTAATTGCAGCGTTCAATGCCACATTCAGTATTGATCAGATTTTCTCAGAATACGGGTACACATCAAAAGGACAGAACCGTTGGCGGTCACCTGACTCAGGAACGGGTACCCATGGGGTAGTTGTATTCCCAAGTAATCGTGGTGATTACTCTGTTGCATATTCACATCATGCCTCAATGGGTGAGCTCCATGAACGTGTATTCGATGCATACGACCTTGCTGCATTTCACCAGTATCCCAGCCTCTCGCTGAATGAGGCCAAATCTGAGTATGCCAGGGAGTTAATGCATGAGCTGAGTGCTATTGACCCGGAAACTGGTGAAAAAACTGACCAGACAATAGCTGAATACAACAGGCCAAAACGCCGTGAGTTTGGTGAATTTCATGTGCCTGAAAGCGATCCCATAGATATCAGGCATTTTCCTAACGTGCTAATTCAAGCTGCAGAGGAAGTAGCCGACTGGACCAAAACAGGGGCAGTATATTCAGCAGTGTTGTGTGGTGTTCAAGTTACTTCAGCTCTACTGGGTAAGAATGTAAAAATCCACGAAATGGATGACCTTGTCCATCCTTGCTCAATGGGGGTCTTTATAGGTGCGAGCTCAGGAGGACGCAAGTCAGAGATATTTAAAAAGATGGGCGAACCATTTTTCAAGTTTGAAGAGCAGTTACAAGAGAAATGGGATAATCAGCAGTCAGGCAATCAAGTTGTTAAAACAGCCTATCAAAATCAAATTAAAGCCTTGCAAAAATTTAAAAAGGGCGCAACACCTGAAGAAATATTAAAAGGCTCAACTGAGGCGATTGCGCTGCAGGTAAAAATCGATCAACTCAACTCTCCAAAACCATTTTTCATCTCAGAGGACATCACTGAAGAGAAGCTGGTTAGAGTGCTTGACGCACAAAATACAACACAAGCCATCTTTAGTGATGATGCCCGAAATATGATACGCAATATTTCTGGCATGAGAAGAGATGACGGCAGTGGTGAGAATATATACCTAAAAGGCTTAACAAATGGAGATTATGTATATAGCCGTGTTGGTTCGGACGGTGGTTTCAAGGATATTGTTCTACGAAGGATATGTCTGAATATTTTTGGATTCGTCCAACTTGATTTAATCGAACAACTGTTAGCTAAAGAAGGCTATATCACCTCAGGTATGGCTGCTCGATTTTGGATTTACATTCAGGGATTCGACCCGATCAATATGCTGGAGAATGCTGAAAATAGACCTCTAAATCAAAAACTCATGCAGCCTTACTACGACAAAATTAGATCATTATGCGTTGTTATCAACAAGCCAATAAACATCCATCTTTCAAATGAAGCCAAGCAGTACTGGAGGGAATTAAATAATCAGGTTGCTCAGAGATTAAAAACAGACTGGTCTGGAAATTACGATTCAATCAACAAAATTGTAACTCTATCGGCAAAAATGGCCACAGTATTCCTTGCATTACGCACTGATGATTTCATGAGTAAAGCAGAGCTTGAGATACCTCTAGATGTGTACCAGTCAGCATGTGAATTCGTATTGTTTTTAACAGACCAGAACCTGCAGGCTATGAGAGCCATTAAAAGCAGTGCTATCCACAATAAGGCCAGGAAGCTGTCTGATCGCGCTGATAACGATAAAAAGATACAAAGGGCAACATATGGTGCTATTCGAAAGAATGTTGCCGAGAGTCTAAGGGACGATCTATCAGAAATACTGAAAGTGTTGATTGATTACGGACACTACTACAGAGACGGTGACGAGTATGTATATGTAAAAAAGATGCGGTAACTAGTGCATCGAGGTGACGTGGTGACTAGGTAGACTTACTTTTTCGCTAAAAAGTAAAAAAACAGCAAATTCGTGTTTTCACTGAGCCATTTAGTCACTTCGTCACCTGACCACTACTAACTTTCGATTCAGTCACTAAATATCTGAATCAAGGCATTGCAAACGGTAAAAGGGTAGTGCATCTACCCAAAGTATTGCTAGGTAATCCATTAACGCATTGCGTCTGAAACGAAATACGATGAGGTATTTAATATGAATACACCAAATAAACTGCGGCAGGAGTTCTTAGAAAAAGCCTCCCCGCTTATTGATGAATACATTAACGCTAGCCTTGGCAAGTCCGAGCTGCGATCAACAAACAGTGGTGCCAGGGAAGAAGTCTGGGATGCCTTGAAGCAAATCATTTTGAAGGCCAGTGATGTAGTCAAGTTGCACGCTGAAAGTACAAAGGACGTCCTATCCCTGCTTGGTGATGGCAAGCTGTCCCTGAATGATGCTGAAAGACTGATGAAGATTATGGGCACTCACCAGGAGGCTACTGAGCTCACAGAGCTGCTTGAGAAGGTTGATGAGCTGGCAACAAAGTAATAAAACCCTATCAGGGTTAAGTTTCTAATTCATAAA
>NZ_MPRK01000208.1 GCF_002021095.1 Solemya elarraichensis gill symbiont
CAGGCGCCCGTGCCGCAGGCCAGGGTTTCACCGCTGCCGCGCTCGTAGACGCGCAGGCGTATGCGTGTACGGTCCACGACCTGCATGAAGCCCGCATTGACACGGTTCGGAAACGCGGGATGTGACTCGATTAGCGGCCCGAGGTGCTCGACATCTGCCGATTCGGTCTCGCCGACCAGCAGCACGGCGTGCGGATTGCCCATCGACACTGCGCCGATCTCAACGCAATCGCTGCCGATCTCAAGCATGTAGCTGTCAGCAGCGCTTTCGGCAGTGAAGGGCAGGCTGGCCGGTTCGAACTGCGGTGTGCCCATGTTGACGCGCACAGAGCCGTTCTCTTCCAGTTCAAGTGTGATCGGGCCACGTGCAGTACCGACCGGGATAGTGCGCTTGTCTGTCAGTCCCTGGTCATGCACGTAACGCGCGAAGCAGCGTGCGCCGTTGCCACACTGTTCGACTTCGCCGCCATCGGCATTGTAGATACGGTAGTAGAAGTCGGTTTGCTGGTCACGCGGAGCTTCAACAAGCAGAACCTGGTCGCAGCCGATACCGAAGTGACGATCGGCAAGCAGGCGAATCTGTTCTGCACTCAGCTCGAGCGGATGATCAATCGCGTTGAAGACGACAAAATCATTGCCGATGCCGTGCATTTTAGTGAATTGCAGTTCCATTGCTGAAAGATAGCAAAATTTACAGTGCTTGACCTGAAAAAGGAGGGCTAACTTGTAGGAAGCAGGCCTTCAAAAGCCCAGTGGTGCAGAGGATTCTCCGTTATCGGCGCCCGTGCGCAACGCAGGGCATCACAGGAGAAGCGAAAAACTGTTTGAGCGATCGAAGATCGCGAGTTTTTTTCGCGCTGTGATGATCAAGTTTCGCGCGATCAGGCGCCGGTAAGGAGCTGTTTCTTTGCCTACTTTCTTGTCAGCACAAGAAAGTGGGGTGGGTGCGCGCCACCGCGCGCTTTCAACATTAAGCTTTCGCGCAGCGACACAAAGGAATGGGTATCAGATCAGGGGAGAGTTCGCTCACCAGCGAACAGCGATTCAATCGTCTCACGTTCGCGTACGAGATGAACCTGATCACCATCAACCATCACCTCGGCAGCACGCGGCCGCGAGTTGTAATTGGAACTCATGGTGAAACCGTAGGCACCGCTGGAGCGAACTGCCAGCAAGTCGCCTGCTGCCAGCGACAGGCTGCGACTCTTGCCAAGAAAATCTCCGGTTTCGCACACAGGCCCAACGATATCGTAGGGGCCATCACGCCCCTGCGCGTTTTGGTCAGCCGGAATGATCTGCTGGATAGCACTGTAGAGTGACGGGCGCAGCAGGTCGTTCATGGCTGCGTCGACGATGGCGAAGTCTTTCTCTTCGGTTGGCTTCAGGTACTCGACACGTGTCAGCAGAATGCCTGCGTTGGCGGCAATGGCACGTCCCGGCTCAAGGATGACCTCGAGATCGCGCGCAGTGATGTGATCGCGTACCGCCTCTGCATAGTTGTGAGGCAGGGGTGGCTGCTCATCTGTGTAGGACACGCCGAGACCGCCGCCAAGATCGATATGACGCAGCTTGATTCCGTCAGCTGCGAGTTCATCTATCAGCGCGAGGATGCGTTCGAGGGCATCGAGGAATGGGGTCAGTTCAGTCAGCTGCGAGCCGATATGACAATCGATACCGGCAAGTTCGATACCGGCAAGCTGTTTAGCCTCGTGGTAAAGGCGCTTGGCCTCACCAACGGGCACGCCGAATTTGTTTTCACGCAGTCCGGTCGAGATGTAGGGGTGCGTACCGGCATCGACATCCGGATTGACGCGCAGCGACACGGGTGCCTTTGTGCCGCACTCCAGTGCGACCTGGTTGAGCAGTTGTAGCTCGGCCTCTGATTCTACATTGAAGCAGTGAATGCCGACCTCGAGCGCACGGCGCATCTCGTCCGGGCGCTTGCCGACACCGGAAAAAACCATTTTTTTCGGATCACCGCCTGCTGCAAGGACGCGTTGCAGTTCCCCCACGGAGACGATGTCGAAACCTGAGCCCATGCGCGCCAGGACATTGAGAACGCCAAGATTGGAGTTTGCCTTGACGGCAAAACAGATCAGGTGCGGGTGGTCGTTGAAGGCGTCATTGAAAGCGTGCCAGTGACGTTCCAGTGTCGCACGTGAGTAGACATAGCACGGGGTGCCATACTGCTGTGCAATCTCGGCAACAGCAACACCCTCGGCGAACAGTTGTCCGCCCTTGTATTCAAAATGATCCATCAGTTTCCGGCCGGTTTGACGACAGGCTGGCTGGTTTGCGCGGGTTGTGATGATTCAGGCAGGTAGAGATCGCCCTTGCTGCCACATCCGCTGAGCATATTGCCAATGCCGAGAATGGCAATCAGGATGATGAATAAATAGCGTGAATAACAGTGCATGGTGGGTGCGTTCCGGTTTCCAATTAGGCAATTCTACCCTTAATTTATCCTTTATTGTAGGAGCTCCGTCCCTGGCGGTCGCGCCGCTCCTACAACGCTCTTTTACACAGGCTTGGAATCTCCCCCGAGGTACCCAGCGCATGTTGCATGAAGCCCTCTTTGATGAGAGGCAGTCGCTGCGTGGCAGCCAGCCCGCTGTTTCTCAACAGTTTCAGCAGGCTATTGTCGTTACTGAAGAGGTGATTGAAGCCCTCCATGCTTTTCTGCATCAACAGGTTATCACCGCGGCGTGTTCGTTCGTAGGCACGCAGGCCCTGTTCATTGCTGATCGGGCGGCCGCGTTCGAGCTGGCTGGCGACCATGTCGATCAATGCGCCAACGTCACGAAAGCCGAGGTTAACGCCCTGGCCGGCAAGCGGGTGAATCTGGTGTGCGGCATCTCCGACGAGAGCAGCATGGCTGCTGATGTATCTCTCTGCATGAATAGAGCGCAATGGATAGCGCGCACGTTGAGATGTTTCTGTAATCTCGCCCAGGCGCCCCTCGACTGCATCATGAAGCGCATCGCAAAATGCGGCA
>NZ_MPRK01000209.1 GCF_002021095.1 Solemya elarraichensis gill symbiont
CAATCTGGTTGATGAGAACTGAAGGAAGGGCGTGGACGCGCCGGCATGAGTTACTCACGTTAAATCGGTTGGTAGAAGTGCGATTTTCAATAGGGTATCACTCTACCACAGAGTCGCTACATGCTGGTTGCTGGTTGCTGGTTGCTGGTTGCTGGTTGCTGGTTGCTGGCTGCTGGCTGCTGGCTGCTGGCTGCTGGCTGCTGGCTGCTGGCTGCTGGCTGCTGGCTGCTGGCTGCTGAATTATCCCTCGGCAGGAATCTTCAACACCTGTCCGATACGGATGCGGTCGCCATTGATATTGTTAATGCTACGCAGCGCGGAAGTCCTGACGCTGTATTTGACCGCGATCTCCGACAGTGTATCGCCCGGTGCGATGACATACTTGTCGCTTTTTACCGGTTCGTTACGACGTGCAAGCCAGGTATCAGGTGGAGGTGACTTGTGAAAATAGGTGCGAATGCCTCCTAGAATCGCCTCAGCAAGCTTCTTCTGGTAACTCGCCTTGCGTAGTTTTTTCTCTTCCCCGGGGTTGGAGATAAAGGCTGTTTCAACGAGCATCGAGGGGATGTCGGGCGACTTCAGTACGACGAAGCGAGCTTTCTGTACCTTGCGTGAGTGTGTCGGGCCCAGTTTGCGCAGGTTTCCGAGCGTTTTACCGGCCACATCGTGACTGACCTGCATGGATGCCGACTGAGATAGATCCAGCAATACTGAAGCAAGGACATTGTCCTTGTCATCGAGGCTCACCCCACCGACCAGGTCGGAGGAGTTCTCCTTCACTGCGAGCCACTTTGCCGCCTCGCTCGAAGCACCGCTCTTGGACAAGACGTAGACCGATGCCCCGTGGGCACGAGAGTCCTTGAAAGCATCCGCATGGATGGAGACAAAGAAGTCAGCTTTTTGCTTGCGTGCAATCACCATGCGTTTGCGTAGCGGGATATAGTAATCACCCTTGCGTACCAGCACGCCCTTCATGCCGGGCTCCGCATCAACCAGCGCCTTGAGTTTTTTCGAAATCGAGAGCACAACATCTTTCTCACGCGTGCCGCGTTTACCGCGTGCGCCCGGATCTTCACCACCGTGTCCGGCATCAATCGCAATCACCAGGTCCCGGGCAGGCTTGGGAGGCTCAGCCGGGATTGTTGCAACTTTTTCAGTTGTAACAGCTTTTTTGGTTTTTGCAGCTACCGCTGCTTTTGATGCCTGCTCGGCTTTTGCGAGACGCGCAAGAGCCTCGTCAACACCTGTTTCTGCGCTGACCGGTTTCTTTTCATAAAGATCTACAACCAGGCGGTGGCCGTAGGAACCGTTCGGCTTGAGCTGGAAACTTTTAGCCGTGGCGTTCTCCTTGAGATCAAGAACCAGGCGAATACCACTTTTATCACGAACACCACTGCGCATCGCCTTGACGAAACGGTTTTCAATCAGTGCAGGAGAATTATCTGTGAGGCGGCAGTTTTTGATATCGATGACAATCCGGCCAGGATTATCGAGAGTGAAGATCCTGTGTTCGACCTGCCCTGTCGTGTCAAAAACCAGGCGCGTGCGCTCCGGTGCACTCCAGCTGCGCACACCCTTGATCTGCTCACCCGCAAACAACGGAGCAGAGACAAAGCAGCTAGTGAGCAATGCCAGGGAAATCAGCAGACGCGCAAACACAATAACCCTCCTCGACCCTTTAATAATTAAAAAATAGCATAAAACAATGCTTTCTCCAATGATTTCCTAGGGATAGACACCTTTTTTAAGAAATAGTTTATAAAAGAGAAGGGTTTTAACCTCTACATTTGTTGCAACAGGGAGCGCCCTGAAGCACTGCAACTCAACAGGTTCAACTCGCGCCCCTGTTGACGATGAGCGATTTCTATCAGCAAATCGGCCGGAGGCAAACCCGATGCCCCCCTTTCCGGCCATTCGAATACCAGTACGCCGTGGCCAATCATGTCGCGAAGTCCGAGGTAGTCGAGCTCTTCGGGGTCGGCGAGACGATAGAGATCGAAATGGTAGAGACTGATAATATCCAGTTCGTAAGGCTCCATGATCGTATAGGTAGGACTCTTGACCGCCTTCTGCCAGCCAAGGCCACGCAGCATACCGCGCACCAGCGTTGTTTTGCCCGCGCCCAGATCACCCTGCAGGTAGATGACAAAGCCCTGTTCGGCGACAGTTGGCAACAGTGCACCGAGTTGTGCACCGAATTCCTGCTGTTGCTGTTCTGAATCGAGTCGTATCTGCATCACGCCTCCAACAACGAACGCAGTGCAGGCAACAGATCAGATGCGATCATGCCGCGCATACCATCACGTGCAGCCAGGTCACCGGCCGCCGCATGCAGGCAAACGCCCATTTCTGCCGCAATTGCCACATCATATCCCTGTACAAGCAGGGAACCGATCACACCACTGAGCAGATCGCCCATACCAGCCGTCGCCATACCCGGATTGCCGTCACTGCAGATTGCCGGTGGCCGACCTAAGCCATCGCAGATCACGCTACCTGCTCCCTTGAGAACAACCACGCCACCATAGCGTTTCTGAATCTCCTCAGCCGCAGCAATCCTGTCACTGGCTATATCAGCTGTTGAGCAATCGAGCAGTCGTGCCGCCTCGCCGGGGTGTGGCGTCAATATCCGCTTGTCACTCCTGTCTGGTTGTTTTGCCAGCAGGTTGAGTCCATCGGCATCGACCAGCACAGGCAGTTCCATTTCAGAGAGGGAATCAAACAGTGATTGACCCCATTTCTGCTGACCGAGGCCCGGCCCCACCACGACTGCATCAGCGCGCTTGAGCAAACCCCGCAATGCCTGTGGCTCTTCGATTGGCTGCGCCATGATCTCGGGACGCCCTGCAATTATGCTCGCGCAACTTGCTTCCCGTGTCGCCACACTGACGAGGCCGGCACCACTGCGCAGCGCTGCCTCGGCAGCGAGGCGTGCTGCCCCGACAGTACCCTGATCGCCACCAACAATCAGCAAATGCC
>NZ_MPRK01000022.1 GCF_002021095.1 Solemya elarraichensis gill symbiont
ATCTTGTTGGCAAGTGCTCGGATTTCTTTTTCGTTCATCGTGCTTATCTCCCGTAGGGGTTAATGATAAGCAGATACACAAACTAATTTACAGTCTCGGGCAACACGACAGACAGTGCATCAGATCACTCAGGAGTTTCACCCTTCTCTGACCTACTATGCCTAAACCCAATCTCTGGAACGATAGTCTGGAACTTTTAGCGTGTCCCGCTTATCTGATTTTGTATACGTCCTGTACGTATCCAACGCTGTTTCATTTATGAAATAACGAACTCAAATTATATTGAGAGATTGGCCGGGGTTTACTACGACTCTATACTGAATTGTTAATGTGTAAAAAAGGAATTTTCATGATTAACTCGATCACAATACTTATAGCAGCGATGGCAATATCTGTAGTTGTCCCCGTTGTTGGAATCCTCTCCCATTCTGTGACTGGCGAGGCTGAACTGATTTTTGCGTTTCACTTATTCCCTTATGCCTATTCAATCATACCCATCGTTCTGATCGACACCCTGTATCTGAATCGAACATTGGGTGCGACTTTAATATCCGCACTAAAAAATGCTTCTATTTCAAACCTGGTGTCAGCAATAATTATCGTTCCCATGCCCTTCTTTATTGTCTACTTGATGCACGGAAATATAGCTGTTTCAGAGTACCTTCTGGGATGGCTGGCTTTCTCTCCCTCCGAGGACAAGACCCTGTTGATGATTTTGAAAACAAGTTTTGCATCACAGATACCGTTCTTTTTCATCGCCTGGCGACTAGAGGTATTTGTCACAAAGAAAAGACACGCTACGCTTGAACCAACGAAAATCAATGGCTGTGTGCGTAATGCAAACCTGTTGACATTCTCTCTTCAGGCGCTTGTTTGGCCATTTCTGTTTGGAACTATGTTTATTGGTGTATAACAACACCATGGGGAATCACACAAGGATAAATCAGGTTTTCCTGTTTCAGGATTAGCTATTTAAAAGGAGTTTTCATGCGTATTTCAAAAACAATATTATTATCAGCAGCAAGTATCTTGTTCTTTCTTCCCGGCACTGCATCTGCAACTGGCGCACCTGATGGGTTTCTTGCTGTAGCATTCCTGTTCGTGTTGGCATACATTCTATTTTTCGTAATAATTAAATCTATATTCGCTATTATAATTATTCCATATAAATCAGTATATGATTTAATCCGTGCTATCAGCGTATCAACAACCATCTCAGCAATAATTGCTTTACCGACTTTTATAGTAATTGGCACGAACTTCGGCTTTAACCATGGCATTTTGTCAACGTTGATGTTCGACCTGATGATAATTCCACCGATATTTTATATAACCGTAATAATCGAGTACCGTTTATTAAATAATCGGCGTAAAGGAATTAAATCAGAACTATTAAAGAAGAAAATAGTCACTGTAAATCTCATTTTTTATATCTGTATGGCTCTTATTTCTTTATACAACACATAGACACCCCCATGTATTTACAGTTTAATACTGAGTGTGCCTTTCTATATTGAAATAATACATCTACTATTCATTGATCCCTTAATACGACGTTCGAAATTATATTTGGCCATTCAATCATGAGAGACTATCTGAAAAATAATCCTGGCAAGAGCTTCAGAGCCTCGCCATTTCACGCGCCATTAAAAGCCTGGGCGCTCGTGCCGTTCTTCATCTTATTCTCTGCAGCCGTTGGTTTTGGTTCTGGGCTATTAAAATATGAACTTCTTGATTCAAAGATTGTTGCCATTCTGCCTTTTACACTGTTTATTTTTCCCGCTTTTCTCGAAGAGCTGTTATTCAGAGGCGTACTGATCCCGCGCAACATCATCGATTCTGGTCGCGCAAAAACATTTCGGGCGATTGGATTCAGCACGCTGGCATTTGTAGTGTGGCATCCTGTGAATGCGCTGTTATTAAATGGTTCTGCAATACCGCTTTTTCTCGATCCCTGGTTTCTCGTTATTGTTACTGCCCTGGGAATCACGTGCGGCTACAGCTATGCCGTATCAAAGTCGATTTGGGTTTCGGTTATTATCCACTGGGTAACTGTCACTGTATGGGGTCTTCTGCTTGGTGGCAGGAACCTTGTTTTAGCGCAGTAGTTAGCTTGCCAGGCTATTGTGCTTATTGCCCGTGTTACAAAATCTCAAACCACGTCGAGATTCGCATAGGAGATCACCAACCACTTGCAGCCGGCTGATTCAAAGTTGACCTGGATTCGTGCAGAGGCTCCGCCGCCTTCCATGTTAAGCACTACACCTTCACCAAATTTCGCATGTCTGACATGCTGGCCAAGACGGAATGGATATTCTTCCATTGCTGCAGTCGCTGATGAGCGCGGGGTGGAGGGAGTGTAGGGACGCCGAACCTGCGGGCGTGCACGCACCTCGCTGATGAGTTCGGCAGGAATCTCGAGCAGGAAGCGTGACGGCAGGGGATCGGTTTCTCTGCCGTGCAGGCGGCGACTCTCTGCATGTGTCAATGTCAGTTGGCGCATTGCTCTTGTCATGCCGACATAGCAAAGGCACCGCTCTTCTTCGAGCCTGTCAGGATCTTCACTCGACATACTGTGTGGAAACAATCCCTCTTCCATGCCACTGATAAACACCATGGGAAACTCCAGTCCCTTGGCTGAGTGCATGGTCATCATCTGTACACAATCTTCATATGCCTGTGCCTGGTTATCACCAGCCTCGAGGGCAGCATGTGCAAGAAAGGCTTCAAGGTCTGTGAGGTTCTCTTCTACTGTGTCGTATTCAAACTGGCGTGCTGCATTAACCAGTTCCTCGAGGTTCTCAATGCGATCCTGGCCTTTGCCATCACGGCTCTTTTTAAAGTGCGCACTTAAACCGGAACGGCTGACAACCTCACTGACAAGATCCTGCAGTTCCAGTTCCGATGTGCTTGCAGTAGCCTCTTCGATTAAATCGACATAACCCTGCAGAGCACCTTTTGCCCGCGCTGTCATGCCGCCGCCTTTCAGCAACTCAATGCTTGCCTGCCACATGGAGATGCCAAAATCACGGCTATGCGCCCTGATTGCATCGAGAGTCTTGGCTCCAATGCCACGTGGTGGCTGGTTAACACTGCGTTCGTATGAAGCATCATCGTAGTGGTTGCCAACCATACGCACATAAGCGAGCGCATCCTTGACCTCGGCACGTTCGAAGAATCGCATACCACCATAAACACGGTAGGGAATGCCGGCCTGGATCAGGTTTTCTTCAAACAGTCGTGACTGTGCCGTGGTGCGGTAGAGTATCGCTATCTCACTGCGCTGCAAGTTGCCTTCACGCAAGGCACCCTGAATCCTGTCGATGACAAAACGTGCCTCGTCAACTTCGTTAAACGCGGCATATAGCTGAATCTGTTCACCTTCACCCAGGTCGGTCCACAGGTTTTTTCCAAGACGTGACGGGTTATTGGCGATGACCGCATTTGCCGCTTGCAGTATGGTGCCTGTCGAACGGTAATTCTGTTCCAGTCGAATCAGCTTCGGGCTGTCGACATCATTCTCAAAGTTACGGATATTCTCTACACGTGCACCACGCCAGCCATAGATCGACTGATCATCGTCACCAACAACGAAAAGGTAATTGTCACCACCGGCGAGTAGTCGCAGCCATGCGTATTGTACGCTGTTGGTATCCTGAAACTCATCAACCAGGATGTGTGCGAAACGTTTGCGGTAATGCTCAAGTATGTCGGGCCGTTTTAACCACAGCTCATGAGAACGCAACAGCAGTTCAGCAAAGTCAACTATGCCACCGCGTTTACATGCATCTTCGTACTCCTTATAGATACGCACCATCTGAATGGTGTAATGATCATTCTGATCATCAATATGCTGCGGACGCCTGCCTTCATCCTTCTGGCCGTTGATAAACCACTGCGCCTGACGCGGTGGCCATTTTGATTCATCAAGATCGAGCGCCTTGACGACTCGCTTGACGAGTCGGAACTGGTCATCCGAATCGAGTATCTGAAATCCCTGCGCGAGTTCAGCTTCCTGCCAATGCGCACGCAGCAACCGGTGGGCAAGGCCATGAAAGGTACCAACCCACATGGTGCCGGTCGGCTCATCAATGATCTGCTCAATACGACCGCGCATCTCGCGCGCTGCCGTGTTGGTAAAGGTCACCGCGAGGATGTTCCAGCTTGGTACCTGTTCCACTTTCATCAGCCAGGCGATTCGATGCACAAGCACGCGGGTTTTTCCCGAGCCGGCACCGGCTAGAATAAGAAGATTGCCTGCCGGCGCAGTAACCGCTTCGCGCTGAGCATCGTTCAGGTTTTCAAGAATGTAGCTGACATCCATGTAATTAATCTTTGGCCATGTAGAATAGTCTTATTATCCAGTGTGACACCGGGTTGACGCAAATGCTCCTCATAATTCCACCAAATCAGACAACTTCAGCAACCGGAGTCTGTCGCTCATGGCGGTAGAGGTCAAAAGCATAGATAGCCAACGCAATCCAGATCGCTGTAAATGCGACCTGGTAGGCTTCGGTGAAAATTTCTCCAAAAAGAAATACCGCGATCAGAAATTGTACTGTCGGGCCGATATAGGTAATGATTCCAAGTGTTGATAGCCTGATCTTGCGTGCACTGGCTGCAAACAGCATAAGCGGTACGTCGTCATGATACCGACAAACACCAACCAGACACGCGGGCCCGACTCACCAGTGACGAAACTCTCATCACCGTAAGCCAACAGAAACAGGATGTAACCGGCGGCAACAGGAAATAACAGCAGTGTTTCAATTGCCAAGCCTGTTACCGGACCAATTTGTGTCTGCTTCCTGATCAGTCCGTAAAGACCGAATGTCAGTGCCAGTGTCAATGCAACCCAGGGCACAAGGCCGTGTGAAAATATCAGAACCAGTACACCGGCAAGAGCAATCGCAACGGCAGTCCACTGTACCAGGCGCAGGCGTTCACCGAGAAAAATAACGCCAAGTAAAACATTAACAAGAGGGTTGATAAAATAACCGAGACTGGCCTCAATTACCTTTTCATGTGCAACTGCCCAGATAAATACCAGCCAGTTGACTGAAACAAACAATGCAGACAATAACAACAGGTAAAGCGTCTGCCTGTTGTCACTGAATATCGCCTTGATCGTACTCAGCCTGCCCTGTGCTGTTAACAGCAACATAACAAAGACAAGCGCCCAGATAATTCGATGTGCCAGCACTTCGACAGCCGCGATGTTTTCGACCTGTTTGAACATCAGCGGAAAGGTGCCCCAGATCAGAAAAGCCATCGCTGCCTGAATGCCTCCGAGCATATGGACCGGCAATGTATCCAAATGTTTATGCCGGTGTGGCATTGTCATCCTGTCGGCCTATTTCCATTTCAGCAACTGATCTCTACCAACCTTTTTCCACTCTTCATTATCAGCCAGTTCGATAAAACGCTCGACATCTGCAATCGCTTCCTGCCTGCGTCCGAGATGTTCGAGCACTGATGCCCGGTTAAAGTAAGGCGCTGCGAATGCCGGTGCCTTGTTAATACAGGTATCAAGATCCCCGAGCGCCTTTTCATATTGACCGAGGTGTGCATAGAGCGTACCGCGATTGAAATGTGCGGCAATCAAATCCGGTTCGAGTTCGATCGCCTTGTTCAGATCAGCCTCTGCTTCCTGCATACGTTCCTGGCTGATGTAAAGTTGGGCACGTCCAACATGATAGGAGGCACTCTCACTATTGAGCTCGATAGCAACACTGATATCGTCCAGTGATGCATTGACGTTTCTGTCCTGCCTGTATATATCAGAGCGCAAGGCATAGAGCTGTGCACTTCTCGGATAATTCGTTATTGCCTCTTTCAGAACGGATATAGCTTCAGAAATATCTCCTTTTTTACTCAGGTCAATCGCACGTCTTGCTGCCTGGTCATGCGTCAGCTTGACCTCTTTCTCAACGGAAACAGGCTCCTCAGGAACAGGTTTTTCAGTGACAGTTTCTTTACCGGTTGACACAGAGGGATCTTGCTGTACTTCCTTTTCAACACTCCTTTTAGCCTGCTCTCTCTGCTGAGTAAATTTTTCAGCATCAATCGGCAGTGGTGGCTCTTCGGGCGCTTGGCCACAGGCTGAAACAAGTAGTGTTAATAGCAATAATAGCGGATAGTTTTTCATTCAATTTTCCACGAGATAAACAGAATAGGGATCAGAGATAGTCCATTAATGTCAGCAGCCAAGGCAACAGCATGGAAGTAAAGAGTGCCGATAATGCCATCGCAAGACCGGAGAAAGCGCCCATTTCCGAGCTAACCTGGAACGCACGTGCGGTGCCAATACCGTGAGAGGTGACACCCATGGCGACACCCTTGACGCTGTCATCATTACAACCGATGAGGTCGAATAGCCGGGTGCCTATGATAGCGCCGATAACTCCCGTGGTCACTACCAGTATGGCTGTAAGGGAGGGTAGCCCTCCAATTGCCTCGGCAATACCCATTGCCACGGGTGCTGTCACCGATTTGGGTGCAAACGACAAGGCTGTTTCAGTTGTCGCACCAAGCAACTCGGCAATGTAAACAGCGCTGATACCGCCCGAGATAATTCCAGTAAGAATCGCTGCCATCAAAGGGAAGAAAACCATCCTGAGCTTACGCATCTGACGATAGAGTGGAACGGCGAGCGCAACTGTCGCCGGGCCAAGCAGAAAGTGGATAAACTGGGCACCGTCGAAATAGGTCGAGTAATCCATGCCTGTTACAGACAACAGAACAACCAACAGTGTGACGGCAATCACCACGGGATTAAAAATTGGCCTGAAACCGAAGTACTCGTGGATTTTTACTGCCGCCAGGTAGGCCACCAGTGTTGCCGTCAAACAAAATAGAGGGGTTGCAGACAGGTAAACCCAGAGCTGAAAAATCTCGCCTTTCATCCTCTATTACTCCGCATCAGGAGTTTCATCGTCAGTGCAGTAACAACCATGCCGAGTATAGTGCTGATCACAAGAGCGATTGATATTGCCAGCCAGTTTTCTCCAAGCAGCTCGAAGTGAGTGATCATACCTACTCCTGCCGGGACAAACATCAGTGAAAGGTTTTTCAGTAACCCCTCCGCAGTCTCTTCCATTGTCTCTGCTAACGCATCCCTGGCAAGCAATGTGAGTAACAGCAACAACATTCCAATCACCGGACCGGGTACAGGTAACTCGAAGTAGCGTGCCAGCAGCTCTCCGCAAAGTTGGTAGAAAAGCAGTAATGTAATTGTTACCAACAAGTTAACACCTCTTCACGTTACAACAGGGCAATTCCTTTAACCTGCGCGTACAGTTGTTTTCCGCGGTGAAGCTCAAGGATATCTGCGGAACGTTTCGTAATGCGTGACAGCATGGTCTGGTCATCAGCAAGTTTCAGTCTCACCATCATCTGGCTGTTATCCAGCTCTTCCCTGCCCAGTACAGTCACCGGCAGAATATTGAGAATACTTGTATCCCTGTGCTCACTCAATGCAAGGCTCACATCGCGCGCATAGACCTGAACTCGTAACCTGCTTCCCGTACCCGTGTATCCTGACAAACCGACACGGCTACCGGCAACATTGATCCAGGTGAGCTGATCTTTTTCATCATACTCGATAACATCTCCCTCGATAATTGCAGCAGCTGTGTCCTGATGTGACAGGGGCAGATTGAGTCGTGTCATAAACAGATGCGCATCGCCCGTTGCCGTCACCTTGCCATCATCCATTAGAACGATTCTGTCAGCCAGGCGTGCTGCCTCGTTATGATCATGTGAAATATAGAGTAATGGAATTGAAAATTCCGAATGCAACTGTTCAAGATAGGGAAATATCTCCTGCTTCGCCCTGTTGTCCAGGGCTGCAAGTGGCTCATCCATTAACAGAAGACTGGGGCTCGTGAGTAGTGCGCGGGCGATTGCAACCCGTTGGCGTTCACCACCGGATAACTGTCCGGGTGCACGATTAAGCAATCGCTGCACCCCAAGCAGTGAAACAGCATCATCAAAGTCGATTCTTTTATCCTGCTTGCTGACGCGCTTGTAGCCATACTCAATATTCTTTCTTACCGAGAGATGCGGGAACAGGCTCGCTTCCTGGAACACGTAACCGACTGGCCTGTGGTGTGGTGGCGTGAAGCGTGTTGCATCCTGCCAGATCTCTCCATTGAAACGAATCTCACAAAGATCAGTTTTCAATAGCCCGGCTATCGCCCTGAGTACAGTTGTCTTTCCCGACCCTGATGGCCCGTAAAGCAGTGTTACACCTGATGATTCACACTCGAACTCAACATCAAGAGAAAATGTATCCAGCTCGGTTTGCAGTTTTACGTTTAGTTCACTCATGCGTCCCTGTCCTGAAAACGCCTGTCGATCATATACATCATAACCAGCGTAATAAATGCAAAGGCGAGTAAACCTGCTGCCATCATGTGAGCCTGGCCCCATTCAAGCGCTTCGACATGATCATAAATCGCGACCGAGAGTACCCTTGTTTCTCCCGGTATATTTCCACCGATCATCAGTACTACACCGAATTCACCTACCGTGTGTGCAAATCCCAATACACTTCCTGTCAGAAATCCGCGTCTCGCCAATGGCACCGCAACGCTGAAAAAACTCTCCAGCGGACTTGCTCCGAGTGTTGCAGCCACTTCCATTGGTCTTTTGCCGATTGACTCGAATGCGTTTCGTATTGGCTGAACGACAAAGGGCATCGAGTAGATCACCGAGCCAACGACCAGTCCCGCGAAAGTAAAGGGCAATGTGCCGAGACCTAGAGAAGAGGTCAGGTTTCCGAGCGGGCCTTCAGGGCCCAACAGCATCAGCAGGTAGAAGCCCAGCACGGTTGGCGGTAATACCAGCGGAAGGGCAACAATGCTGCCGATAACCTCTTTCCACCATGCATTTGAACGTGCAAGCCACCAGGCAAGCGGGGTTCCCAGGATAAGCAGTGTCAGCGTGGTCACTGAAGCAAGTTTTACTGTCAGCCAAACGGGTTGCCACTCCATGCTTACTCCTCCCCACCTTGCTTTGGAACACGGTAACCTGATGACCCGATTATTTCCATTGCCTTGTCACTACTCAAATAGGTGAAGAGTTCTGTTGCAGCTACGTTTGATTCTCCTTGCTTGAGGAGCAGGGCGTCCTGTTTAATTGGTGAATAGAGTTTCTGAGGCACCTGCCAGCAGTTGATACCCTGTAAAGTTTTTACCTGCGCTTTTGCGACAAACGCGTAAGTCGCATTTCCCGTCATCATAAACTGATAGGTCTGTGCAATATTCTCGCCGGTAATCATACGATCTCTTAACACATCGTATAGATCTAGGTTTTTTAGCGCCTCCTTTGCTGCTGTCCCGTAGGGTGCGGTTTGTGTATTGGCGATAGCCAGGTATTGATAGCCGTCATCTTGCAAGGCTTCTGGTAAACCCTCCCTTGAAGTATCAGTGCTACACAGCAATAGCTCACCAGTCGCGTAAGTGAGTAATTGCTTACCTAGACTCTGCTGTTTTAAAAGAGCGGCTCTTTCCTTGTCCGCAGCAAGAAACAGGTCATAGGGTGTGCCCCGTGAATGATCTGTGTATAGAGCTTTCCTGTTGATCCCGAACTCAACCTGATGGTGTGACCAGTCGCATTCTCAAACTCTGAAACAAGCTGCTTCATCACTGGAACAAAATTCGACGCAACTGCAACTGTCGCTGTTTCAGCACTCAGTAGAGATGGAATCAACAGTGCCAGAAACAAGGATTTTTTGGTCGGGAAAATATTCTGCATTGTCGTTACCAGCATCCCGGCAGTTTATCTGTGTAGATGTTCGCCATTTCACCTTTCTGGTACATGGCGAATGTATAGCCCATCACAATGCCGACAACCACAAGCAATAGGGCAACAAATAGATTGCGCATTGTTATTTTCATGTCGAATTGGTCACAAGTTGACCGACAGGGCGCTCCCTTATCGGACAATTGAGTAGAGCTGCCATGATACTAAGAGCAATGGCAATCATCCACACAGCATCATAATCACCAAGACGGTCATAGAAATAGCCGCCCATCCATCCACCGAGAAAAGCACCAACCTGGTGTAAAAGAAAAACAATACCACTTAGCATCGACAGGTTCGCCGTACCAAAGAGTGTCGCAACAATACCATTTGTAAGGGGCACGGTACTCAGCCACAGGAAGCCCATCAATGAACTGAAAAGATAGACAGTTGTTTGCGTCACAGGGAAAAGTAGAAATATTAGTATAACTAACGCTCTAAGAGAGTAAATACTCACTAACAAGTACGGCTTACTCATCTTTCCACCCAGGTATCCGAAGCAGTAGGTACCAAATATCTTGAACAGGCCGATCAGTGCGAGAGCCGTTGCACCTGTAGATGGTCCCAGCCCCTCATCAACCAGGAAGGCCGGCAGGTGTGTGCCTATAAAGCCAACCTGGAAACCGCACACGAAAAATCCCCGTGATAATAACCAGAAATCCCGTTCATTCCATGCCTCGCTCAGCACAACTCTGAGTGACAATCTCCTCGTCGTCGAACACTCTTTTTCCATCAACGGCATAGCCAGGGGAATAATCACCGCTGTAACAATCGCGAGTAGAAGCAGTGACTGCTGCCAACCGATGGAGTTGATAATGTGGTTGGAAGCGGGCAAAAATGCGAACTGGCCGAGCGAACCGACGGCCATTGCAATACCCATGGCCGCACTGCGTTTCTGCTGAGATACTGCACGGCCAATCACACCAATTATGACCGAAGCTGTTGTGCCGCTCAGTGCAATTCCAATTAATAAGCCTGCAGCAAACAAAAGGGCAATTTCAGATGAGGATTGACTCATCAGAATATGGCCAGCCGTGTAGAGAAGACCGCAAACAATTACGACCGGGCCGGCACCGTAACGATCTGCAATCCTGCCTGTAATCGGCTGGGTTATTCCCCAAACGATATTCTGTACGGCTATTGCATAAGAGAAGGTTTCACGTCCCCAGCCATTGGTGATCGACATGGGTTGTAGAAAAAGGCCGTAAGTATGCCGGACGCCATAGCCGGCAAGTAGAACAAGAGAGCCGCAAACCAGAATGAGTAAGGGGGTACGCCAGTTATCTTTTATCACTGCATGGCCTGTCTATCGGAGCTGTAACCAGAAAACAGGTATGCACTTTGATACTGTGCGTCCGATTAGTTAGTGACTACTCACTATACGATAAACCATTGTATAGTATTGGATTATCTCTATTAGATATCAAGATTCTCAACATCGAGAGCATTATTTTCAATAAACTCACGACGCGGCTCAACCTCGTCACCCATGAGGGTGGTAAAGATGGCATCAGCAGCAACTGCGTCTTCGATTGTGACCTGGAGCAAACGTCTGCTATCGGGATCCATGGTTGTCTCCCACAGCTGTTCCGGATTCATTTCACCAAGACCCTTGTATCTTTGAATGTGCTGACCTTTCTTGGCTTCATCCATCAGCCAGTCAAGTGCCTGCTGGAAACTGCTGATTTCGAATTGTTTCTCACCACGACGCACATATGCTCCTTCACCGATCAGTGAATCGAGCTTCTCGCCAAGGTTTTTCATCTTTTCGTAATCAGGTCCAGTGAAGAAATCAAACGGAATGCGCTGATCCGTGTGAATACCATGAACCTTGCGGGTAACGACAATGGCACCATTCGTTTCGATCATTTCGGCACCAAGCGAAACACTGTCAGCCGGTCCCAGGCTGGCATTCAAACGTGCTTCCAGGTCTGCAAGCCAGCTATCTAGCGACTCCTTCTTTGTTAGTAAGTCTTCACTAACATAGGGCATATAGACCAGCTTCTTCATCAGCTCTGAATCGTAACGCTTTCCAAGCCTTGAAATCATCTGGTTGACTTCAACATAATCATGCGCAAGTGTCCCAAATGCTGTATCAGAGAGTGCCGGGGCGTCTTTACTGACATGCAGCTCAGCTTTCTCCAATGCACTGTGGAGCAGATACTGGTTCAGTTCAGTATCATCCTTGAGATAATTTTCCTGTTTTCCACGCTTGATCTTGTAAAGTGGCGGCTGTGCAATATAAATATGGCCGCGTTTCACCAAATCTTCCATCTGACGATAGAAAAACGTGAGTAGCAAGGTACGAATGTGTGCACCGTCAACATCGGCGTCCGTCATAATAATGATGCGGTGGTAGCGGAGCTTGTCCGGATTGAACTCCTCACGGCCAATACCACAGCCAAGAGCGGTAATCATGGTACCTATCTCCTGGGATGAGAGCATTTTGTCAAAACGTGCCTTCTCTACATTGAGAATTTTTCCCCTGAGCGGAAGAATCGCCTGGTTTTTACGATCACGGCCCTGCTTGGCTGATCCGCCCGCAGAGTCACCCTCCACCAGGTAAATTTCCGAATTTGCAGGATCCTTTTCCTGGCAGTCTGCCAATTTTCCTGGCAAACCGGCAATATCAAGCACACTCTTACGCCTGGTCATCTCGCGAGCTTTACGTGCAGCTTCCCTTGCGCGTGCAGCATCGATCATATTGTTGGAGATCTTTTTAGCTTCAGTCGGGTTCTCAAGCAGGAATTCGCCCAGTTTCTGAGAAACAAGAGCCTCGACTATCCCTTTGACCTCGGATGAGACGAGTTTATCCTTGGTTTGAGAGGAAAACTTGGGATCCGGTACCTTGACGGAGAGTACAGCGGTCAATCCCTCACGCGAATCATCGCCGGTTGTATTAACTTTTGCTTTTTTTGCCAGCCCTTCGCTTTCAATATACTGGTTGAGTGTCCTTGTCAGGGCACCGCGAAAGCCGGCCAGGTGGGTACCACCATCTCTTTGAGGGATATTGTTTGTATAACAAAAAATATTTTCCTGGTATGAGTCATTCCACTGCATAGCGACTTCAACAGAAACATCGTCCTTATCGCTGACGAAATGGAAGACCTTCTCATGCATTGGAGTCTTATTCTTGTTCAGATGCTCAACAAATGCGCCAATTCCACCTTCATACTCAAAAACATTTTCCTTGCCATTACGATCATCTCTGACAAGAATACGCACACCCGAATTCAGAAATGAGAGTTCACGGAGTCGTTTCGCCAGAATATCGAAATGATAGACCGTATCGGTAAAAATCTCGTCACTAGGCTTGAATCTTACTTTTGTACCTTTTTTACTGCTTTCACCAACGACTTCCAGGTTTTTTTCCGGTACACCCAGGTGGTATTTCTGGTAATGCTTCTTTCCACCCCTGTAAATGGTCAGTTCAAGCTCATCTGACAATGCGTTGACAACTGATACACCAACACCATGCAAACCGCCTGAAACTTTATAGGAGTTATCGTCAAACTTACCGCCCGCATGCAGTACAGTCATGATGACTTCTGCAGCAGAAACTCCCTCATCTTCATGGATCTCTGTTGGTATACCACGGCCATCATCTGTAACCGTTACAGAATTATCGGAATGAATAGTAACTGTGATCTCGGAG
>NZ_MPRK01000210.1 GCF_002021095.1 Solemya elarraichensis gill symbiont
CAGTCTGCTTATTGTCCTGATTTGCTAGATGCTTCTTAAAACCTACCGCCTGCTCAAAATGGAAGGCTTTAAAATTGCGATATTTATTATATTTTTCAAACCGACTTAAAGCCATGGCAACGGCATCCAGACTTGCTTCATTTTGTCGCTTAGCCTCTTTAAGAAATATCAAATATTTGCGCTTTACACGTTCGTTTTCAGCATTGTGTTTCATCATTATTTCACCTCATTATTTGTAGTCACTGTTTAAGAGAGGCTTAGCCATCTTGACTAATCCAGTCCCAGTCGATTACTCTCATAAACAACAACACCAAGGCTGGCTGCAAAAGCGTCTATCACGCCTTGATCCACGGCTTCCAGACCTTCGGCAACACTACCGTATAAAACCACCTCAATCGCAGGATACCCCTCTTCCAGTCTCTTATCATTGAGATAGCCGTCCACCACACCAACACGTTTTCCGGCAAGGTCACTCAGACCATCGATAAATGAACTGTCGAAACGGGTAGCAAGAATAAGAGGAAAGGAGATGACAGGCTTGGTGAAGGATAAAAATGTTTCACGCTCCTTTGTAGGAATCAGCAACGGAACTGTATCGCTTTGACGCGATTTCACTTCATCAAGAGCCTGATCCCAGCTACGCCCGAACTTTGGCCTAAACTCGACGCCAAGTCGTTCACCAAACAGACGAATATAGCTGGAAGCAAGGCCGGCCATGTTGCCGTTATCATCCAGGCATGAGAAAGGCGGCCATGCAAAATCATCGACAACTGAAATTGTCGGATGTTGTTTTAACCACTGCTTCTCGGCCTCACTCAGGTCGATCACCTGGTTAACAGAATCAACCTTATCTTCCTCAGTGACCCACAACATGTGTATAGCCTGCTTTTCCTCCTGCGTAATGGCAGCCATGCCTTTACTCAGAATCGAGGCCAAATGCGGCAACTCTTTGCGTGTCGCAATGTGCAGTAGAGCCAGCTCCGGGTCCCCCATTTCCAACTCACCTGAAATCACCAGGCCGGTGGTCAAATGCTTCTTCATAAGATGCCTGATTGCAGCAGTCTCACCAAAAGCGGCATCGGCCTCCAGAAAACTGACTGCCTTGATCGTTTCGAATGTGTCTGCAAGTGCCAGGATATTTATCTGAGGAAAATCTCTTTCAAGAATTTCTTCGTAGAACGAACCCTTTATTATTGCAACAGTCTTGCCATAGAGTTCTTCAAGGTTCTTGTATGGTGATTCACTCCGGCTAAGTATCGCATTTGGATTCTTTAAATATGCGGGTGTGAAGAGAAGATACTCCTGACGTTCAGGTGTCTCTACAATGTCCAGCATGACATCGAGAGAACCCTCTTTCATCATCTCAAGGAATTCATTCCAATTTGGCCCCGTTACATCATCGATCTTGAGGACAGTCTTTTTCGCCAACATACCCATGTAGTCGATCGAATAGCCTTTCGGGATTCCATCTTTAGCGATATTGAATGGTGGCCAATTGATATCACCGGCTACCCGGATCACCCTGTTGGCTTCAAGCCAGGTCGACTCTTCAGCTGTCAGTTGGACGGTGACATTTTCATTACTGGCTGATAAACCGGCGACTGGCCAAATAGATATCAGGCCCAGGTAGAGAGTGACTATCAGCAAGAAAAACTTGCCGGTATGCGGGGTACACTTCGAGTGAGTTGGCATCATGCGTACATTCCATTAACAGCCGCTTAAGTTACGTCTACACTGGATTCTAAAAAACCAATGCATAGAAACTAAAGTTTGTTCCTTAAACAATTGATAAAAAATACCCTATCAGTTCAGAAGACTATATAAAAGCGAAAATTGTGACAATGATGAACCTTTTATCCTGCCTAATCTACAGTCCAGACGAATTCCATTTTAATGCTCGATATAACCTATGAGTTCTATTTATATGTACAAGGTAAAGGGTTTTTATGCTGTCAATATCTTCAGACGAGGCATTGTAAAGAGCCTTACCCAGAGGTTCATATTCAAGGTCATTTTTATCATGCCAACTTTTTAATGATGCATTTCTCTTTCCAAGCTCGAGTTCTGCCAACAAATCGAGGCCTTTCTTAAGCTCTTGAACCGTCCTTGCAGACACCAGGCTATTCCTGACTGCCTTCAATTGTCTTGATCTTGATCGTTTAGCCGAGAGATATTTAAAACTGTATTTCAGCAGGTAGACCACAAGCAACAGAAAAATAACTGACAACAACACAATTAACCAAGTGCTGATAAACAGCATTTTTGGCCACTGATAAGTCAACGTCTCTATCTTTCCGCTTGTTGGTTCGAAGTATTTTATTTCGATATCATCCAGCTGATAGATCCCTGTTGTTTTGGCTTTGATAGGCACATTGATGTCAACCAGGTTACCTGTCCGACCAGTTCCATCACTGCGTGTCATCTGAATAGCGGCTGGATAAACCTGGAGATTCGTCTGACTCTGCAGGTTGTTTTCAATCTTCGGTACCAGTTCGCTCAATACGCCATGAGTCTTGAGTTGTGCGCCGATATATTCCAATCGATTGGTAATAAAAAAAACCGGCACCGGCTTCATTTCAATATCGAGTTTGCCAACTGGCATATTTGATGGAATGTATACCGGCAACGGTTTGACTGAAATGCTTTTCACAGGCAGGTAAAACCTGTGTGTTTTACTACCACCGCTCGTTAATTGAATGGAGGGGAACTCGATTCTGTGCTCTCCTGCCCTGGCAGGATAGTACGCCCAACCTATGGTATACCTGGTTTTTGATGCATCCTCAGCCACACTCTTCTTAACATCCAGCAAGTCTAGCTGTCCGTTTTTTTCTACTGGCGCTGTTGTTTGAAGAAGCAGGTACTGATCACTGCTCACTATTGAAAAGGTAACAAACACCTCCTGGTTTACCCAGCTTTCTGT
>NZ_MPRK01000211.1 GCF_002021095.1 Solemya elarraichensis gill symbiont
CCTTGGACACGTCCATCATCTAGCCGAGCCGTTCATCCGGCAACAGCGGGTCCATTGGAGTGAAAGCGCGCTGAGATCCCAGAGCAGCGAGATAAGCAACTGGCAACGCCACCGTTCGCTCCAGCAATACGCCTATACTTATGTACTCCGCAGAGACATTCAAATGCTTTTTGATTTTGCTATACAGATTGCCGATGGCGACACATACTTGACGATAATTCAGGCTTATCCGCTCATCACTAATGGCGGACGCATTGGCGTACTGCTTGGCAACCTGTGCCATCTTTTCCAGAATAGGCGTGTTCGGTGCAACCTCATTGCGTTCGCCACAGATAACCGACGTCAAAGACTGATTTATTCGACATTCACATACCGGACGATCTGGTGATGCTGCGATAAAAGTTGCGACTTTGACAAAATTATCCGCCAGCGCCGCTAGGGTTTCCCTAGCTAGAATGTGTGATGAAGAATCGAAAGACAAAAACAACTTATCGCCATCGCTACTGAAATTGATGGCGAGATCACTCTGACCTCCTGTGTTTGGACTTTTAGTCAGTTCCACATCACATCCTTTCAACACAGGAACGGCGTATGGCATAAGTCCGTCAGAAGCATTCACGCCCAGATTAAGTATACGGCTGCCGTGATTGTCGCGGTAGGGCGCCCACTCAATTAATTGCAAAGTAGGTGTGTTTTGATGCGGACGTACTGCTTCTCTCTTCTGTTGGACGGATGTAAGCAATTCTGCGCCTGTTTGATCAAGATTGACTTTGACGAATAGTGGAATCAGATTGGTAAAGCAGCCATAGGCTTGATGTCCGCCCCGACAGTTGACCGTATGAGCGATAGTAATAGTTTCTTCATCATGATTCTTCATCACTGAATACAATCTTGTAACAGTGGCGGTAACTGCTACGACAAATTGGAACATGGTGAGTCCGCGTTGCTTCAATAGCGAACTAATTGAGTCCCCCCCCCTCCAGCGTTGATTTAGCGCCTTGCGTAGGATTGATAACTAACGTACGCTTGACCGTGAGATATACGCCTTTTCCTTTCGGGGTTCTAAAGCAGAACGGTAGAGGCTGCGACGGACGCATGCCTTGTAAATTTGCTTTCCAAAAATCTACGGAAGCCTCAGTAAGGGGCGCTTCACCAATTTGCAGGAATGACAGATCCTCATCTTCCCTAACCTCGTCATTCAGGCTTTCTCGACGATTCCAATAGTCAGACAATGTATTTATAAATGATTGATAAGACTCACCGTCAAAAACCAAGTGGCTAAACTCTAGTTTCAAGCCAATGATTTTTTCATCCTCTATAAAACAGGAAAATCTAAATAACTTATCGCCGCATGGGTCAATAGGCTCTGAGTTTGTCCATTGTGACTCTTCGGTAACGATATCTAACACTTGGGTCGGCAATCGATTCCTGCCGACTAAAAGCACATTACCCCTCTCCCAAAAGTAACCTAACAGACATGTAAACCCATTTGAAATTGTTGATTTCAATACAGAGTTCAATATCTGAAAATCAACATCTCCGGATATTTTAAATTGGTAACTCAATGTCAGGCCTGGATCGTCATGGGTGTGTCTATAACGCTGCCACTGAAGCTGTTCATAACCGGTAGCTTTACGTAATCTCATAATAATATACTCATTACTCACCAATATATTGCTGCACACTGGGGTAGATTTTTTATATGCCCCTTTCAGTTTCTCTTGTATAGGGAACCACTATGATGTGCCTACTTATCCCCGAGACGTTGTTGCAAATATAAAATTCTGTAGCCATAATATAACTATCGGTATTCCATGTTTATGAAGAGCCTCATAAACCACTGCACTAGATATAAGACAAACCGACTTTATACGACTGAACAATTATTCTAGTATTATCGTTGTCACACTTGTTTCAGTCATAAAGTAATAACATTTAAACTCATTACAACCGTAGCAGTAGTACGATAAAGATGGTTTAAGCGCCCGAACTAATGACCGCTCATAAACATTGACTTCGGTAACTCGAGCGCACTCAAAATCAATGTATTTTTTAATGTATGAAAATATTGCCTTGAACAAACTTTCTTTAGCAGAAAATATTAGTGTTGTTATAACGGAATTACTGAACCCTTGTTCCAACAATAAAGAAAATTCATATTTATCATGAATATTAAATCCAATATACTCTGCATTTCGTTTATTTATAAATCGTTCAATATCAATTCCAACGAATCTATAGGATGAACGTTTCGCAACTAAAGCAACAGCCTGATTAGCACAATGTGAAATAGTGCCTATAATATCCAAAGGCCAAATTGGCTCTCGATGGGCTCCAATGTCGACATCGTAATCTGCTACCGAAAAATGTTTGAGGCATAGCTTGGCCATGTACCTTCCGGCAATAAACTCAGCTCGCCTTTTCTTTACACTTCTTAAAATAGCGTGAGGCAATGTGATACCCAATACCTGAGCAGTCTCAGTATCACACCTAGCAGGATCGAATTCACATTGACACAAGTAAGCACCACGACTAGGTTCGTGGTAGATATTTATGTCTAAAAAGCCAACGTTTAGCGATGAAGGCAATGACTGGCACTTGTATACATCTATAGTCGCTTATCCCAGTAAACTTTTGTTCTATACGATAATGCAAAGGTCAAAAAGTAACACTACTCATGACTTTTGCTACCCTATGGTGCAGTAACACGGCCTGTCAACTTTTTTACATAAGGGCGCCTCGAATAATCCCAATATAGTATGGCATGTCTCGATTCTTTGTCGGGATTCCGATTTTCACTCGAAATAGAGGCACGGATACCATTTTAACTGATCATTATTTGATCAATTAACACCTTCCAGGCGGACCAATCCCCTGGCATCAAGCACCAGTCTCATCAAAATAACTC
>NZ_MPRK01000212.1 GCF_002021095.1 Solemya elarraichensis gill symbiont
GGGATCGATATCTACAACCAGATCTCGCGTGTTGTTATGGGGATGTTCGAATAGTTCTGTCACTATCCAGGATTGAAGTCGACTTGTAGACTCCGGCACATTGGGATCAAAAAACTGGAAGAGAAATTACGCGAGCACTAGTTCCCGGGGTAGTCTATTTCAACTACCCCAGGCACTTCCTATTCCTCAGTTTTCTCAATTGCATCCAGTCCGGATGAAAGTACAGGATCGTTATCAACAGCCTCTTCCCAGCCTTCTGGTAAAGAGTGAGCAATACCTTTATGACAGTCAATACAGGTCAAAGAAGGATCTTTACCATCTTCTACTTCCCAGACGTGAGGATCATGGCGCTCAGCACTACGCTCATCTTGCTTGTCCAGGTCCATTGAAGCAAAATCGTGGCAGTTGCGACATTCACGTGAGTTAGTCGACTTCATACGTTTCCACTCATTCATGGCCATGGTCAGGCGGTAGTCCTCAAATTTTTCAGGCGTGTCAATCGTACCCAGGAACTTGTGATAGAGTTCGTTGGAAGCACGAATTTTACGGTAGACCTTGTGTATCCACTCTTTCGGTACATGGCAGTCAGGACAGGTTGCACGAACACCCGTACGATTGGACCAGTGTATGGTTTCCTGCAACTCCTGGTAAACTGTTGATTCCATCTCATGGCACGAAATACAGAATTCTTCTGTATTCGTCAGTTCCAGAGACCAGTGAAAGCCACCCCAGAGAAGAACACCTACTCCTATGCCAACAAACACCATTGAGGAGCACCATTTTTTCAATTTACTCATCGTTACATTTCCCGATTTTAGTATTTAACCATGCACTGAAATAGTGTGCATAAGCCCAAAAAAGGGAGGCGAGAGTTTCGCCTCCCTTGTTGTAACAGGCAGAAGCGCTTAAATCATTTAGCGCCAACAAAGTCATTTTCAACCAGCTGTTCTGCATCGACCTGTGTTGCATGGCACTGGTTGCAGAAGTAACGGCGAGAAGAGAGCTCGCTCAACGTGTTGCCGTCACGATCGATGTAATGACTGTCTCCAATTCTTGGAGCTTTCTCTTTCTCGTGATTCTTTTCGCTGTGACATTTCATGCAGCTATTGTTTTTAAGAGTGATCCTGTCCTTGTCCGTTGCATGTGGAATCATTGGCGGCTGGATCTTGTAGCTGCGTTCAAAGCCGTCTTTCTGCTTGATCTGCTTACGCTTCTCAAACATTTCGGAGTCCGCGTCAAGTGCATGTGCACCACGTAAAGACTGGATTTCGGCCATGGTTGACATAGATGCCGTGACCAGGGCCAGACCGGTGATAAACGTCATAACTATTTTTTTCATGTTAAACCCCACTATCTGATGGATCAGTAGTAAATCATTAATAAATGCACAGGCATTAAACTTTCTGTGCAGAACCTATTTCACTTCCGAGTTTTTCAAATTTCTTAAAGCGCGTTCCAAAGCTGAAAACATCTTCTGAACATACATCGATACAACGGCCGCAGTTTGTACACTCACTGGCCAGGATGACCGGGCTTAAGCCTTTGCTCGCGCCCTTTAGTGCAGGCTTGATAACCTGTGGTTCCGGGCAGACAATAAAGCAGTCCATGCAGTCATTGCAGGCATCGCGTTTATCTGCACGGATTCTTACCGGGCTGTATTGGCCAATCAAACTATACAAACCGCCCATGGGACACAGGTGAGTACACCAGCCACGTTTTGCTACCAGCAAATCAAACAGGAAAATCGCAACAACGACTGACCAGGCCATGCCAACACCGAATATTATTCCTCGATGAAGAATCGATACCGGGTTGAACATTTCATAAGCCATGCTTCCTGTTATGGCACTGAGCAGCAATACCATTGCCAGCATCCAGTAACGCAGGTTTCTGCTGAAACGTGCACCTCCACGAATACCAAGACGCTCCCTTAACCAGAAAGCGGCATCTGTGATCATGTTCACGGGGCAAACCCATGAGCAGAACACCCGGCCACCAACCAGAAAATAGAAACCTGCAACAATGGCAACACCGATAATGGCATCCGTAGCAGGAACCAGCCCTGTAGCAAGCACCTGCAAAAAAACCACCGGTTCTGTCATTGGCACGGTGTCAAACAGCAGGCTGGAAGAGAGATTGCCCTTGATAATCCAGATTCCTGTCAATGGTCCGAGCAGGAACAAGGCCAGTACGCCAACCTGGCTGACTCTTCTCAAAATCAGCCATTTATGAGCAGCTAACCAGCCTTTGGATTGAATGGCATCTTTTCCGATTTCACTGAAAGGTTTAGCCATCATCAATCTCCAAAACCACGGTTGAGAATGTTGATTGCATCAGCATTTGATGAATCATCACCATCCATGATCAAGCCCTCACCACCATGCTCATAACGCACACCTTCCGGCAGGTTATAGCGGTGTTCGACATCAGGTGTAACCAGTGACTGTCCGGCATTGGCTTTCTCTTCCCCACCTTTACGGTAGTGGTCCTGTAACTTGCCCTGTACCAGGTGGTTAGGTAAAACACGAATCGCTGCTTCATCCAGAATGCAGGCTTCTTCGCACTTGCCGCAGCCAGTACAGGCATCGGAATGTATCGTCGGAATGAACAAACTATGTTTGCCGGTGCGCACGTTGTGCTTTTTCTCCAGCATTATCGCTTCGCCCCGGACAGGACAGATGTTGAAACAAACCTCGCAACGAAGACCCAGGAAGGCGATACAGGTTTCCTCGTCGGAAACCACTGCCAGACCCATGCGGGATTCGTTGATATCAGTCAGGTCATGATCCAGTGCACCGGTTGGACAAACAGGTACACACGGGATGTCTTCACACATTTCACAACCGGCTTCACGGGCATAAAAGTATGGTGTGCCCATAGGCACATCACCACC
>NZ_MPRK01000213.1 GCF_002021095.1 Solemya elarraichensis gill symbiont
CGCAGTCCGACAAAACCCCTATATATCAAATTTCATCGAAATCGGACAATGTTGAAATTTGGACCAATCAGAAGCCTCGAATTTTTATGACGTCATAGACGTTTGGGATAGACGTATTTTCGTCTGCTCGTCAAAATTGATCGAAATTCGTACAATTTTCCTTTCCAAATCCTCAAACCCGGAAGCTTCAGCCTACAGAGGTGGACGCCACCCACTGGGTGTTGCGTCAGTGCTGGCTTCAAAGTGACATCTTTGAATATTTATTATTTAATCGAAAAAAAGGTAAGCTGGTTGCCTATTTATATGCTACTAAATCACATACACACGCATACACATAAAATTTCTACACCTGTCTTCTCACACCCGCTCGCTGGCGACAATGAGCACTGCTCACAGCTCCTGTGACAGTATGCCCTCGGCAGATGATGTGAACTCAGGCGGGAACTACAACAATTCCGAACATACAGAATCGGATAACGAATTCCGCTTCGTTACAAATAAAAAAACAAGAGTCCGAAAGAGACTCCAAAAACGAATGCATCCTGCCTCATCAGATGAGGAGGATTATACACAAAACAAATCTAGGCGAACCCATGGCCAAAAACACTATCCCGCCTCAAAAACAAACCAAGATTTTGGGGCACAAAAGCACATAGCCGTGATCAGCGGTGATAAAATCTACTCTAAATTAGAAGTCGGTGATATCACCGTCACAAATTTCATCCGAGATACCATCGGGACTGCAAAATCAGTAAAGAGAACCCGAAAGGGTGAAATAGCCGTAGAATGTCACTCGGCAAAACACCTACAAACATTACTAAGTCAAACATCAATTGCAAACAAAAACATCACAGTTAGACAACCTAAAAACCTCCTCCAAACCCAGGGGGTCATCAAGAAAGTAGGCCTCAGCGAACGTATCTCTGAGGTCAAAAATGAACTCAATAAAAATGACCACTTCCATCCGGTCATCGACGTCAGACGTCTGCAAAATAGGCATAGGCAAGATAGCCAAGCCGTCCTCATAACTTTCAAGGGCCACACACTCCCTAAAAGTGTGTACATTGGCTTTATGGAATATAAAGTCGAAAAATACATAAGACACCCCCTCAGATGCACAACATGCCAGGGGTACAATCATTCTGCAAATGAATGTAAGTCAAAAATTAAATGCCCACGATGCTCAGGCGAGCACAAATACAGTGAGTGTACCGTTCCCGACACTGATAAAAAATGCCCCAATTGTGGCAACCCTCACTCAGCCGGCTACAAGGGCTGCACGTATCACAAAACCCAAGTAAAAATTATCAAGACCCAAACTCTTGATAACATATCATACGCATCTGCAGTAAAGAGGGTCAAAACTCAAGCAGCCTCTACCTTCAATAACAACGCTAAAACAAACACCAACAACTACATAATAGAACCACCCAAGCCTCAAAGACCCGCACGAACTCCTCGTCCACGCACCCAACCAAAACCACACACTCAGACATCCAGTCCCACTCTTACATCCAATCCCACTCTTACACACAAGTCAAACCAATCAATCACAAATCCACAACCAAACCTCCAAATAACATTGGACAAAAACAAATACAACGCAACTATTACAGTGGACATCGTCGACTTCCTGAACTTCTTCAGGGAGGCGGCAAGAGTTGTAGCTCTCGGGGCTGTCAGCAAAGAGCCATCAGAGTCTGTCAGAGACAGACTAACCCTGGTCGCTAACACTTGCCTCGGGACTAATATACCAAAAGGCGAGCTACAAAAGCAAAACCAACAAAACATCGAAAATTCACCCGAGAAATGGGGGCTTCTCAACTCTATGATAGCCTCTCTCATAAACCCCACAGACAAATTAAGCAGAAAAAACAGCAACCAACAACACAAAACAACACACATACCACTTACACCAGACATACAAGTTATAGATACAACACAAAATACCCAGTATTAATATGGAGCACACCAATCACATGCCAACCCATCAACGCAGTCTACACATATTACACTGGAACGCCCGCTCCATTAAAAACAAGGAACAGGAGTTCAAACAATTCATACACGATATGCAAAACAAACCTGACATCATATGTATCCAAGAAAGCTGGTTAAAGCCAACCAAAAAGTTTACTTTCCATGGCTACTCTGTACACAGATTAGATGGCTCCCAAACAAGAGGCGAGGGACTAATCACTATCATCTCAAACACATTACAATATGAACAAATTACAGATAATATCACATATAAACAACATCAGCACTACAGGATACACAGAGGGAATAACACGAACCCTATAGACATTATCAATATACATAACAAGCTACTTTCGGCGCATCTACGTAAATACTTACATGACATTGGTAACTCACTGCAGCAACAAACACTTATTGTAGGGGATTTCAACATAGATCTAACAAACACTCAGCATCACAGCCAATCCTCCAATACACTATATGATTTCATGAACAACTTCAACCTAGCTAAAATTGGTGACAGTCAAGGCACTCGACTTAATGAACAAACTGGCAACTATACACCAATTGACTACTGCCTTGCATCATCAAAAATAGCCACGAAATGCACATGGCATCCACTACAAAATGCAATGTCTAGTGACCATCTACCATGTATGGTACACGTTAAAATCGGAACACAAATACAACATACTGAATCCGTACCTAAATTCCAATTTCACAAAGCCGACTGGCAAACTTTCACAACAGAATGCCAAAACATTAACACTCACAACATAGCACACAGCGACATAGACATCTTCAATCAAAACCTAACAGACGCTATCATTGCTATAGCAAACACTTGCATACCAAAATCACGAATATCCGGCGACAGAAAACAACCTGTCAGCTGGTGGACCACACA
>NZ_MPRK01000214.1 GCF_002021095.1 Solemya elarraichensis gill symbiont
TATTATGCTCGAACGTCATGTTGAAGGACGCGATTATCGCCTGGTGGTCCTCAACGGCCGTACGGTCTGGGCCATCGAGCGTGTTCCGGCTGGAGTAACAGGCGATGGCACCCACAGCGTGCGTGAGTTGGTCGAGTCAGCCAACAATGACCCAAGTCGTCAGGGACATAACTCCCCCCTGAAACCTCTTGACCTTACCCCTGATGCACTTGACTTGGTTGATGAGCAGGGCCTGACTCTGGATGCAGTGCCAGAAGCTGATCGTCATGTCCGTCTGAGTCGGAACGGTAATGTCTCCAGTGGCGGGACACCTGTCACAGTATTCGAACAGGTGCATCCCGATAACCTCAAGCTGGCAGTCCGGGCGGCGGACGTCCTGAAGCTGGATTTGGCAGGCGTCGATCTACTGATCCCGGACATCAGGCAATCCTGGCTGGAGTCTGACGCCGCCATCTGCGAGGTAAACGCACAACCGCAGTTTGGCCCGGTCACTGCGGGACACCTCTACCCCGAAGTTCTGTGCAGTCTGATCCAGGGCAACGGCCGGATTCCCCTCACCCTAATCCTGGGCGATACACATAACCTGGCGCGAAGGTTGGGCAAGACTCTTGCACAAGCAGGAATACAAGTCGGCCGGGCAGATCCTGACGGCTGCTACCTGCAGGGCCAACCAGCCTCACGCGATGCGAAAGGGGCCTACACTGCTGGTCGCTGGCTGGTCGCCGATCCGGCAGTGGAAGCGGGTATCCTTAGCATCAATGAGGCAGAGCTCTTGAAGACAGGATTGCCCTTCGACCGTTTTGACTCGCTGGTTATCGCCGGCCCCCTGACCGGATCGGACTCACCCCACGCCCTGACGATGCTCCTGGCAGCTTTGCTACCTGCCTGCATCGGACCAGTCAGCCTGGCACCCGACAGCGGCCAGCAGGAACTGGTCGAAAAAGTCTCCGGGCTACGCCCGGTTTCGGTATTGGAAGGCACCCCGGATGACCAGGCAGAAGAGCTGGCCAGACTCATGTTGGCAGCCCGGGAGCGGCACCGGCAACCGGTGTCAGAAGAAACCAATCATCCTTAAACATACTGTCATCCATGCGAATCTACAGGCGTAAAAAAGCCCGCTAGCTAGCGGGCTTTTTCGGTAAGCAATGCGCCAGTCGTGATCAGTTGTTCTGGATCACGATATTGGGGAACTTGGACGCATAGCTCTTTGCCTGCAGAGCCAGCTTGGCAGCTGACTTGCGAGCGATTTCACGATAGATCATGGAGATACGGGAATCGGGCTCGGCAACAACTGTTGGCTTGCCTGCATCAGTCTCTTCACGAATACGCATATCGAGTGGCAGGCCACCGAGAAAATCAACGCCATACTCGTCAGCCATGCGCTTGCCGCCGCCTTCACCGAAAATTGGCTCCTCGTGTCCACACTTGGAACAAATGTGCAGGCTCATGTTCTCTACGATACCGAGTACCGGCACCTCAACCTTTTCGAACATCTTGAAGCCCTTGCGCGCGTCAAGCAGTGCAATATCCTGCGGTGTAGTCACCACAATCGCACCTGAGACAGGCACCTTCTGCGCCAGTGTCAGCTGGGTATCGCCGGTGCCCGGCGGCAGGTCGATGATGAGATAATCAAGATCACTCCAGTTAGTGTCATTAAGCAGCTGCTCAAGTGCCTGTGTAACCATCGGGCCACGCCAGATCATTGGCGTCTCTTCGTCGATCAGGAAGCCGATAGACATCGCCTGCAGATCGTAGCTTTTCATCGGCTCAAGCGTCTTGCCGTCATTTGAATCCGGCTTGCCGGAGACACCCAGCATACGCGGCTGTGACGGACCATAGATATCAGCGTCGAGAATACCGACGCGTGCACCTTCGGCAGAGAGCGCAAGCGCAAGGTTGACTGCAGTGGTCGATTTACCCACACCGCCCTTGCCTGATGCAACTGCGATAATATTCTTGACGTTGTCGATTGGCTTGAGTGCTTTCTGTACAGAATGCGCAACAATCTTGGTGGTCATTTCAACATCGGCAGAATCTACACCGTCGGCACCCTCGACAGCCTGTTTGACAGCTGCGGCGATATCAGCCTCGACACCCTTAGCAGGGAAACCGAGTTCTACGGTGACCTTGACACTGCCACCATCGATGGCAATATCCTTGATCGATTTTGCTGTGACCAAATCTTTCTGAAGATGCGGCTCAATATAGCCCTTGATCGCTTCTTCAACCTGTTCTGTTGTTACTGACATCGAAACTTCTCCTGCCTGAATGCGCAGTCAAATAGAAAAACACGCGCTATGATAATCGCTAAAGATCAGCGATTCTACACCAACATATGGATAATTCCCAAGTAATTGACTCGGTTTTTCCTGTGGTATTCGTCCCTGTTTGCCATTTCGCAATCAATTAGCTGTTAAGTATTTCAGTAGCTTGTGAAATAATAGCGTATTGATTAGCCCGCACCGGGACACGACCTGAACACCATGACACGCAAGATTCTCATCACCAGCGCCCTGCCCTATGCCAACGGCCCGATTCACCTCGGCCACCTGGTTGAATATATCCAGACAGATATCTGGGCGCGCTTTCAGAAGATGCGGGGCCACGAGTGCTGGTACGTCTGCGCCGATGACGCCCACGGCACACCCATCATGCTGCGTGCACGCCAGGAAGGCATTGAGCCTGAAGAGCTGATCGCACGGGTTGCACAGGAACACCAGGCAGATTTTGCCGGTTTTTCAGTCGGTTTCGACAACTATCACTCGACCCACTCGGAAGAGAACCGCCAGTACTCGGAACTGATTTATTGTAATAACAGGGACGCGGGTCATATCGCGAAACGTATGATCACCCAGGCCTACGATCCGGTTGAGAACATGTTCCT
>NZ_MPRK01000215.1 GCF_002021095.1 Solemya elarraichensis gill symbiont
CGTGTTCCACGATGACCAGCACGGAACTGCCATCATCATCGCGGCAGGACTATTGAACGCGCTGCAACTACAAGAGAAACAGCTTGCCGATGCCAGTATCGTGATCATCGGCGCCGGTGCTGCCGGTATTGCCACCATTCGCCTGCTTATCTCACTCGGCGCTCAGCCTGGCAACATCTACGCAATCGATCGCAAGGGTGTCATCCACACAGGGCGCGATGACCTGAACATCTACAAGCAGGGTGTTGCCGTGGATACGGACAGACGCGCGCTTGCTGACGCCATGAATGGTGCAGATATCGTCATCGGTGTATCCGGCCCCGACCTGATTACTGAAGAGATGCTTGCCAGCATGGCAGACAAGCCGATTGTTTTCGCACTCTCTAACCCGGTTCCCGAGATTCGCCCCGAAGTGGCCAACAAGGTACGTGATGACATGATCATGGCCACAGGCCGGAGCGATTACCCCAACCAGGTGAATAATGTTCTCGGCTTCCCCTTCATCTTTCGTGGTGCACTCGACGCACGCGCAACCTGTATTAACAGCGAGATGCAGATTGCCGCAGTCTATGCACTGAAAGAGCTGACACACGAAGCCGTGCCACAGGACGTTCTGGATGCATACGAACTTGAATCACTCGAATTCGGTTCAGGCTACATTATCCCCAAGCCGCTTGACTCACGCCTGCGTGAACGCGTTTCCAACGCTGTCAAACAGGCAGCTATCGATTCGGGCGTTGCCAAGGCTCCTGGCGCCTGATCAGGCGTCAACCCCCCCGGACGACTGAAATTTCGTCGTCCGGGTGAAGCGCCTCATTCTGAGACCCGCAACCGGGACGATGACGGAAATCCTCTCTTTTAGCGCTCATCACAACCATAAATCAATAACTTAGACGCTACACGGCAGATTAATTTCCGTTACAATGCACTGATAAAATATTTTGTGCATTGCATCATATGTGCCTATAACTACCATACCAAGGAGATCACCAATGAGTGATGAAACAGTCACGCTAACAGTGAACCGCACTGGAGAATCACATGAGTTTCCCGTGCTTCACGGCACAGAGGGTCCGGGAACGATCGACATCTCGAAGCTCTACGGTAAAACAGGCCTGTTCACCTACGACCAGGGTTTCGTATCCACTGCCAGCTGTAACAGTTCCATCACTTACATTGACGGTGACGAAGGCATTCTGCGCTACCGCGGCTATCCCATCGAGCAACTCGCTGCTAAATGCGCTTATACCGAGGTTGCCTACTTATTGATGTATGGCGACCTGCCAAACAGCGAACAACATGACAAGTTTGTCACCGACATGCACCGTTATGCGATGATCAATGAATCCCTGACCAACTTCTTCAAGGGTTTCCGCTACGATTCGCACCCGATGGCAATGATGGTCGGTGTTATGGGCTCACTGTCGGCCTTTTACCACGACTCTCTTGATATCAATAACCCGGAACATCGTGAATTTTCTGCCCAGCGCATGATCGCCAAGGTTCCGACCATTGCAGCAGCTGCCTACAAACGCAACAATGGTGAGCCTTTCGTCTTCCCGCGTAACGAGTACGAGTACTGCGGCAACTTCCTACGCATGATGTTCTCGACACCATGCTGTGATTTCAAGCTCGACCCGGTCGCCGAACGTGCACTTAACGTACTCTTTATCCTGCATGCCGACCATGAACAGAACGCCAGTACCTCGACCGTACGCCTGGCAGCATCGTCTGGTGCAAACCCGTTCACCTGTATCTCAGCCGGTATCGCATCCCTGTGGGGCCCGGCGCATGGTGGCGCAAACGAAGCAGTTCTCGACATGCTTCATGAAATCGGTGATGTGAAAAACATCCCTGCATATATTGAACGCGCCAAGGACAAGGATGACCCCTTCCGTCTGATGGGTTTCGGTCACCGTGTCTACAAGAACTATGACCCACGTGCCAAGATCATCCGCCAGGTTGCAGATGAAGTGCTCGAGCGTTATGTCGGCGAAGATACACCGCTGTTCGACCTTGCTCGTGAACTGGAGAGAATTGCACTGGAAGATGACTACTTCGTCGAGCGTAAGCTCTACCCGAACGTCGACTTCTACTCGGGCATTATTTACCGCGCCCTGGGCTTCCCGAAAAACATGTTCACGCCGCTGTTCGCCATCGCACGTACCTCGGGGTGGGTGTCACACTGGATGGAGATGATGGACGATCCAAGCAACCGTATTGGCCGTCCACGTCAGCTATATGATGGTGAGGTCGAGCGTAATCATGTCGCCATGCAGTACAGGAAATAGTTGATAGTTATTAGTCGAGCTGCTTTCAGCTATCAGTGATTAGACATCAGGCCGGTTCAGGGTGACTTGAATCCGGCCTTCTCTTTTCCTGGATCATTTGCAATTGCTTCAGGTTCAGGCCCACATCGCGCCTGCCGGTCACTTCATCAAGAGGTGGCTGGCGCAGGCTTGAAAGCGGCAGTAGCAACAGGCGAAACTGCTGTCCCGCATGTGGGACAAAAAAGAGCTGTACCTGCTGCTGATTTTCCAGCAATAGATCGTCACTCTCCCACACCAGTTGCTTCTCCATCAAGGTAAACACAAGCTCCTTGGGTGAATCCGCATAGACGTAGATGAGAAGATCTGCTCGTGGCGCCGAAATACCACGTGCAAGTGGACCTGCGAGGTGTGGCGAGAAGGACTTAAGCCATGACATCATCTCTACAGCTGCTTCGCGCTGGATTTCCACACAAGAGAGATCCTGGGGGCGGAAGAGCTGCTGATAATTCCTGAAGGCGGTCTCGATCATCATCATATCGGGCAGCTCGCGCTCCCTACTGACACCGAGACGCTGCGTTGCCTTGCGCCGCGCCCAGCCATAGTCGACTGTACC
>NZ_MPRK01000216.1 GCF_002021095.1 Solemya elarraichensis gill symbiont
GCCGAGCCAACAGACACACTATAGTTACACTATCGCCAAACGAGATGGAATTCAGTCTACTCGTGGATATGGAAGTCTACAGTAGTCAGGAACTGGATGTCATTACACGGAAGATCCCTTTGTCTACCACCAATTTGACTCGGCGATAGAGCCCCGATGGACCGGGGCTTTTCTTTTTTCGGACCCCTGAACCAGGGACTCCTTTGGTGTATTATCCTGCGCCATGAACAGAGAGAAACGTACCCGGATTTTTGAACGCCTTCGTGCTGAAAACCCCAACCCGACAACCGAACTGCATTTCGAAACAGCATTTGAACTGCTGGTTGCCGTGGTTCTCTCCGCGCAGGCAACCGATAAGGGCGTCAACAAGGCGACTGCCAAGCTCTTCCCTGTAGCTAACACACCAGAGCAAATTCTGGCCATGGGCGAAGAGAGGCTGAAAGAGAAAATCAGAACTATTGGCCTCTTCAACAGCAAGGCCGCCAATATCATCAAGACCTGTGCAATTCTGATTGAACAGCACGACAGTCAGGTACCATCTGAAAGGAAAGAGCTGGAAGCCCTGCCGGGTGTCGGCAGAAAAACTGCCAACGTCATTCTTAACACCTGGTTTAAACAGCCCACCATGGCTGTTGATACGCATATCTTCCGTGTCTCCAATCGCACAGGCATCGCTCCCGGTAAGAACGTTCTCGAGGTCGAGAAACGCCTGCTGCGCCTGATTCCCGAAGAGTTCATGATGGATGCCCACCACTGGCTGATCTTGCATGGCCGCTATACCTGCATCGCACGCAAGCCACGCTGCGGATCCTGCGTTATCGAGGATCTGTGTGAATTCAAAAAGAAACAGAGCTAGCGCCCGGATTATGCAACAGGCAGGGGCTGATGGAATCACCAGGATGGCTAATCGCTGAATGACTAACAACTAACGACTAATAACCAACAACTAACAAGGATGTGAAAAACTGGAATCTGCGTAATAATGTCGCACATATAACGTTATTCAGAAACCGAGCAGGGCAATATGTACGACAAAGCGCCATTCCCCGATAATCAACCGGTTCGTACCGGCATCTTACTGGTCAACCTGGGAACACCAGACTCGGCCTCTGTCAGTGACGTGCGCCGCTATCTCGATGAATTTCTCAGCGATCCGCGTGTGGTCGAGATTCCTCGCCTGCTGTGGTTCCTGATTCTGCACCTGGTGATTCTGCGTATTCGTCCAAGCCGATCGGCCAAGGCTTACAAGAGTGTCTGGAGTGATGAGGGGTCGCCACTGTTGGCAATCTCCCGTCGCCAGGCCGACAGGCTGCAACAACAGCTTGACCCGGAGAATTCCTCAACCGTGGTAGTGCTTGGCATGCGTTACGGCAATCCGTCGATCACCGACGCCCTTGATGAGTTGAGAACGCAGAATGCACGGCGCATCCTGGTTCTGCCGCTCTATCCGCAGTACTCGGCAAGTACGGTTGCCTCCGTATTTGATGCCGTCACCGATGAGTTACAGACATGGCGCTGGATTCCGGAATGCCGTTTCATCAACAACTACCCCGAGCATCCCGATTATATCGAGGCATTGGCAGACTCAGTACGGCGTCACCAGGAACAGCATGGCAAGGCTGACAAGTTACTGCTCTCTTTCCACGGTATTCCACAGGAGTATGTCGACAAGGGCGACCCCTATGCCGATGAGTGCAGGCAGACTACTGAAAAACTGGTACGGGCACTCAATCTCGACGACTCTGAGTGGCTACAAACCTTTCAGTCACGCGTAGGTAACAAGCCCTGGCTGCAGCCCTACACGGATGCAACCATGAAATCACTCGCCGCACAGGGAGTCAAAAGCGTGCAGGTGATCTGCCCCGGCTTCTCTGTCGATTGCCTTGAGACCATCGAGGAGATTGATGATGAGAACCGCCACTACTTTCTCGATAACGGTGGTGAACGCTTTGAATATATCCCGGCACTGAATGATGCTGACAAGCATATCGCCATGATGTCATCACTGATTGCACAGCATACAAACGGGTGGGACTGACATGTCTGACACGCCGCACCCAACAAACATCGTCATGCACCAGGCATCGCATCGTCTCGAAATCGAATTTGATGACGGCAACAGTTTCGAATACCCGGCTGAATTCCTGCGCGTCTACTCCCCCTCTGCGGAAGTGCGTGGGCACTGGGGTCAGGGCGCCAAGCTGCAGCTCGACAAGCAGGACGTCAATATCGACAACATCCTTCCGGTTGGACAATATGCCATCAAAATAGTCTACGACGACGGTCATGACTCAGGCCTCTACGACTGGGCCTACCTGCATGACCTTGGCCACAAGCAGGCGCTCTACTGGAACGAATATCTCGAAAAACTGCGTGAAGCCGGACATACGCGCACCCCGTCAAAGCTGGAATCCGATGGCTGGAATTGAGCGCCAACGTGATATTTTTACCGTCAGCCGCCTTAACATGGAGGTGCGTTCAGCGCTGGAAGGCAGTTTCCCGCTACTGTGGATCAGCGGTGAAATCAGCAACCTTGCCATGCCGCGTTCCGGCCACGTCTATTTCTCACTGAAGGATTCACAGGCACAGGTTCGCGCGGCCCTGTTCAGAAACAAACGCAACTTTCTGCGCTTTGCTCCTGAAAATGGCATGCAGGTGATCGTGCGTGCCCGTGTCACCCTGTATGAACCTCGCGGCGACTACCAGCTGATTGTCGAACAGATGGAGATGGCCGGCGAAGGTGCGCTGCGCCAACAGGTCGAGCAGCTCAGACAGAAACTCGACACCGAAGGCCTGTTCGATGCTGCAGCAAAGCAGGAGATTCCACCCTTCCCTGCCAGTGTCGGCGTCATGACATCTGCTTCAGGTGCGGCTCTG
>NZ_MPRK01000217.1 GCF_002021095.1 Solemya elarraichensis gill symbiont
CATGTACGTACATCACCTTGGTGTCCTTGGCGGTAGTCCATGACTGGATTTCAGGCGTTGCCTGTACCGTCAGCGGCAACAGAAGCAACAGCAATAGAGTGAAGAGCCTGCGGCCGTTATGAGCCATGCTTCACCCCCACGTGCGGCCTGGACTTTGATTCGGCTTGCTTCTCATCCATTGGCTGCGGATCGAGAACAGCGATCGTCATGTTATCCGGCTGCAGGTAACGTTGTGCGACCTCCTGCACCTGTTCCGGTGTTACCGCCCTGAGTTTCTCAACATAGGTATCGGTCAGGCGCCAATCAAGTCCGACTGTCTCCAGCATGCCTATCTGCATCGCCTGGTAGAAGACAGAATCTTTCTCATACACCTTGCTGGCAACCGTCTGGGTTACCACGCGCTTGAGTTCATCCGCAGCGACAGGCTCAGCCTTGACCTTTTCAATCTCGGAGAGCAACGCTTTCTCCAGGTCCTTGATACTGCGTCCCTCGGCAGGCACGCCGTCAAACAGCATCATTCCGGGAAGACGTGTGTAGGCGTCATAACTGGCGCCTGCACTGTTAGCGATACTGCTGCCACGAATCAGAGAACGGCTCAGGCGCGCGCTGTCGCCACCATCAAGAATGGCTGCAAGCGCCTCGAGTGCATAGGGTTCCCATGCTGCCTCTTCACTGACCGAGGTAACAACCGGAGCCTTGAAGCCCATTATCAGGTAAGGCTGTTTTGCCGGTGCCTTGACCTGCAGGCGCGTCACGCCATTGTGCGCAGGTTCGACAGGTGTATTCATGACCGGCAGGTCAGACGGCGGCAACTTGCCAAAAGTCTCCTGCGCCATTGTGTGAATCTTTTCTGCGTCGACATCACCAACCACGACAAGTGTTGCATTGTTTGGTGCATACCAGCGCTGGTACCAGGCGCGCAAGTCTTCAATCTTCAGGTTCTCGAGATCGCTCATCCAGCCGATGATCGGACGACGATAGGGAAGCACACGCCAGGCCACGGCATTGAACTGCTCGTAGGTCAGTGATGTTGGCTTGTCCTCGGTGCGCAGACGGCGCTCTTCTGTGACGACATCGCGCTCCTTCTGAAACTCCTCCTCGTCGAGCAACAGGTTACGCATGCGATCTGCCTCGAGATCAAAGGCGATATTCAAACGGTCTGAAGAGAGTGTCTGGAAATAGGCGGTGTAGTCACGGCCTGTAAAAGCGTTCTCGCGCCCGCCATTTTCGGAAATGATTTTCGAGAACTCATTCGGACCGTAGCGCTCGGTCCCCTTGAACATCAAGTGTTCAAGAACATGTGATATGCCTGTCTGCCCTTCCGGTTCGTAAGAAGAACCTACCTTGTACCAGACCTGTGAAACGGCGATGGGTGCACGATGATCTTCCTTGACGATCACCTTCATACCATTCTCAAGTTCGAATTCCTGTACCTGGGCTGCCTGTACGGCGAGAGGCAACAGAGAGATTGTGGCCAGCAATCCCAAAAAGGCCGATCCTGTCTTTGTCATACTGCTCCTGAACCTGTCTTCAATTATTGTTCTGATCATTAAGTGATTCTCCCGTATACACGGGTTCCATTCTTTATCTTTAAAGTTATTCTGCAGATTATGCCTGCCAAAAAGTTATTCTGCAGATTATGCCTGCCAACCCTGACGACTGCCATGTCGGATCTCAACATGGTGCAAACTGCTCGTCATAGATGCGCTTTTTTGACATACTGCATGCATGACAGGTTCAATCCAATTTTCCAAATGCCCGAAATAACCGTTTTCGCCTTGCTGCTGATCCCTGCTGGCTACCTGATAGGCTCCATTTCGAGTGCCATCATCGTTTGCCGCCTGATGGGACTGCCAGATCCCCGTGAACAGGGCTCAAAAAATCCCGGTGCTACCAATGTGTTACGCCTGGGTGGGAAGAAAGCAGCTGCGATTACACTCGCCGGGGATTGGCTGAAAGGCTTGCTGCCTGTTGTCGCTGCGCAGATGCTGGAACAGCCGCTTGAAATCATCGCACGTGTCGGCCTTGCAGCATTTCTCGGGCATCTCTACCCGGTATTCTTCGGTTTCAAAGGTGGTAAAGGTGTTGCCACGGCACTCGGTGTGCTGTTTGGTTTTTCACTACTGTCCGGGCTGGGCGTGGTTGCCGTGTGGCTGGTAATGGCTCTGCTGTTTCGCTACTCGTCGCTGGCTGCACTGACAGCCATGGCAGTGGCACCGCTGATCATTTACCTGCAGTGGAACAACGCTTTTCTTGCTGCCTGCCAAACCCTGATTACAGTGATTCTCTTCTGGCGCCACCGTACCAATATCCAGAGATTGCTGAACGGCACTGAAGGCAAGATCGGCCAGAAAGGCTAATCACCCCTTTTGTAGAGGCTCAAGCTCCGTCATCGGCCAGCGTGGTGTCACCTGGAATCCTGCATCTTCATCATGCAAGCCTGCCTGTAAACGCTGCCAACCGGCAAAAGCGATCATGGCGCCGTTGTCCGTACAGAATTCCGGGCGTGGATAGAGCACCTCAACACCTTTTTTCTTCAGCTCTGTTTCGAGCTTTTCGCGTAAACGGCGATTGGCGCTGACGCCACCAGCCATCACCAGGTGAGTCACCCTCGTCTGCTCAACCGCGCGACGACACTTGATGACCAGTGTGTCGACCACGGCATCTTCAAATGCACGTGCGATATCGGCACGTGTCTGATCATCGAGCGGTGCGTGCTTCTGCATGGTATTCAGGGCGAAGGTTTTCAGACCGCTGAAGCTGAAATCAAGACCCGGACGATCTGTCATCGGGCGTGGAAAACGGAACCTGTTTGCATCTCCCTGCTCGGCAAGCTTCGCCAGTTCCGGCCCACCGGGGTATGGCAAGCCAAGCAG
>NZ_MPRK01000218.1 GCF_002021095.1 Solemya elarraichensis gill symbiont
TGTATCTCTTTGCTTCAACACCTCTTAGCATAACCGGGGAGACGTCAGAGGTTCGGTCGTTATACACACGCACATACATTCACGTCATGTCCTGTTATTATATAATGCACACTACTACTACTACTACTGTTATTACATATGCACACACATCTCACACGCTGGCATTTGTTTTTCTAGTCAACATTATTTTTCTTGCAATTTTCACCTTTGACTATTCCGCAATGAGATTTATTTTATGTATATATAAATTTGTATGCACCTGTGTCCATATGATCTAGTTTATTTTCGAATACGTCAATCAGTGTGTGTGGATTTATCACTAAGGTAAATATTTTGACAGTATTGATTGATCTTTGGTGATTAACCATAACGTGTCCGCACATGTCCTATGGCCATTATAAATACAGCACACTCAACAGTGATTTGGTTAGAACAAACAAATATGGCGAAGAGAAGAACGGAAGATTGCGAAAAGACTTGGAAAAGCCGGAAGATTGTCATGGCGCCGACAAAAGATCTTATTTTTGATGTGGACAGTGATGAGTTCAGCGATCACTTACCAGAGGACCACATTATTCAGACTTCCGATGTCGACAAAAGTACAAAACTGATATTGAAGTTCGACAAAGTGCTCGGAGATGTTTATGTCCGTATTTCGAAAACAACCGAGAAGGGTGAAAGAGAGTTGACACTGAATGCATATGAACTGGATAGGCTGATGACTTTCAAATCTTATATTCTGACTCTCTCGCAACGTTATTCTGGAAATGATTTACCCGTTAACTTTACTTTTAGACTGTCTCCTGCTCTGAAAGTAAAACTTAATTTCTCAGGGTTCGGATCATTGGACATTAGAAGATATTTCACTGATGGCGAAGGGAACGAATGTCCCACGAGGAAAGGGGTGAGATTTCACAGAAATGTGTTTTCTGTTCTGTTTGAATCGCTCTCCACCGTTCATAAAATTCAACGTGAAATCACGGAAAAATCCAACATCGTCTTTCGAAACAGTTGGATGGCGTTGATGGTGCGTGAAATGAGGGAGTTAGATCAATCCGCCAGGGTTCACGAATACTGCGAGGCATGCGAGATAGACGACCCTTCTCAGGATCATCACGACTGTTTTGAAAAAATAGATTGGAGCGAAGTGGTTGAACTCTATCATAAAGTGGCCGAAGGTGTAATCAAACGCCTACACATCACCACACTCGCGAAGAAAGTGGCAAACGCATTGAACATTTCATTCGTAGAAAACGAGGATCCTATTCGTCTGAATCACGACGATATTGCTTTCATGAAGGATGAAAAAAACTTCACTTCTGACGAACTCTTCGCGACATGTGCCAAATTGTGTAATCGTGAGGAATAGAGAGGAACAAAACACTGACATATATATATATATATATAACCATCTCCACACACTGATTGTAATGATTCATGTTTAGAATTGATATATGTATGTATATACTCAATACCATGTCTTTGTTGTTAATAATGATAATAATAATTTTTTAAACTCTTTACTGCTGTCTTTAATAATGCTATTGTAATCTGTTTTACCTCAGAGCTTGGGTTAGGTGGTTGGTTGGTTGGTTGGTTGTGGTTGGTTGGTTGGCTGCTTGGTTGGTTGGTTGTGGTTGGTTGGGTTTAATTATATGAAGGAGGTTACACACAGACGAGTTGGAAAAAAAATAATAACCAATAAGACACAAGATAATTTCCAAGATTATATTTTATTGCAGAGAAACAATAGAATCTAAATGGAGTAGATTCTCACTTTTCCTTGATCATAGACGTGGCATGTTGGTATAGTTCAAGTTGCCATTGAATTGAGTTTATTTGTATATTTCTCCAGTCATTGCACTTGTATCTCATACTATACATGTCAGCGAATGCTTTTGGGATTGGTAACCGAGCGATTTCGTCGCAGAATTTGTCTACAATGACATTATCATCAATTGAGTCTACTACCTCACTGAAATAGGCAGACAACTTCTCTTCTCCTTTCCACATGATACACTCGTGTTTAGATTGAGACAGATGGTTTACCGCACATCCATAGCAATGGTTCTTACTCACATTGTCGATATTCTCTAATACTGCCTTGGCATACAGGCACAAAAATGTTTCGTCCAAAAGTCGAGAAACGCAGGGACCGTCTTCCATATTATATATTTGGTCAGCTATCAAGAATCACGCAGGTGTAGAATCCATTCCGTCTGAAAGCTTGACTGTGAACACCTTGACGACCGGTTTCAATATCAACGGAAGAATGTGGTGATGTTTTATTAACAGTCTGCGTTGCTGTTTAGCTGTCAACTCCTTGGATACCAATCGACGAATGACCGTCTTGAACTCGTCTAAAATCTTTTTGTCTTTGCGTTGTATAGCGCACACACCGTGTAACACATTATAAGTAGCTTCGTTGACCGCATGCAGCTGTTGTTCGGTCAAGGTTTTGACCAGGACCTTCCTTTGCTCATCTGAAGCCTCTACTAGGAATTGAAACAATGGTAAATATTTATTGATCATCGTGGAAAGTCGGTATTTGTGTTGTTATTTATAGCTTTGACGTCATCGCCGTTGATCCACGAATCGTATTTGGAGCTCCAACCTTTCCAGCGAACTAGATACTCCTTCCGATTACCTCTTCCCCTCGATCATAGTATCTTTTCAATCGCGTATAATTCTCGATCGTGAGCTCTTATCAACTGGTTTTCGTAAAATGTACCGATGATAACTTCACCGCTATAGTCTTTCAATTTGTACTGCGGAATGCCTTCTGACGTGAAACGATGGTTGATCACAAATAATTCTCTCGTCCAGCGTTCATCGTATTCTCTCTGAAACGGA
>NZ_MPRK01000219.1 GCF_002021095.1 Solemya elarraichensis gill symbiont
GCAGCAGCGTAACGTTGTCACGCATCTCTGCGATAGACTCGAGAAGGGGTGTTGCGATACTTCCGAGTGTCCCGGCATCGGTAATTTGGCCCGATGCGGCAAGCTCACCAAGAGCGGTGAGCATCTTTGCCGGTCCCGCCTCCTGTGTGGCTTTTTCGGCCAGCAGGCGAGCCATTATCTGTGCTTCGGGGGCGTCCGGGTGGGCTGTGGCAACTTGTTCGATCTCCCTCAGGGCCTTCACGCGCTCTGCGGTTGTCGTGGCGGCCTTCAGGCGGACTCCGGCAGCTTCCATTTGCGATTGTGCAGCGGCAGGCCACTCGTTTGCGAATGTGTTGGCAGATGTCAACAGTAGGATAATAGGAATCAACAGGAAAATTCTGGTCATGGTGCGCTGCCCCTGTGAATGTTGCTTGATTTAATTCTAGTCGATCCGACGCCGTATGCCCGGCATGTTATTCTGATCTTTCACGAAGATAGTTATTGCCGGGTATCCCATGCAAGCATTCAGTTTCATGCCAATCGCGACAATCGAAACGCCCTTCATGGAGAAGTTTGCGATTCCGCGGCAGGCCGGAATTGTTTCTGCTGCGAAAGGCCGCGTTATTCTGTGTGGCGAGGCGGCAAAGCCGGAATGTGTCGAGGGGCTGGAAGATTTCTCCCACTTGTGGCTCACCTGGGTGTTTCATGGCGTACCGCAGGGTGAGAGGCAGCCTCGTGTGCGTCCGCCGCGCCTGGGGGGCAACGTACGGGTCGGTGTGTTTGCAAGTCGTTCTCCGTTTCGTCCCAATCCGATTGGCCTGTCAGTCGTGAAGCTGGATACTATTCACATCGAATCCGGAAAGGCGATTCTGGAGGTGTCAGGCGTCGATATGATGGATGGCACGCCGATTCTCGATATCAAACCCTACATTCCCTACAGTGACGCAATTTCGGGTGCCAGCGCCGGTTTTGCCCCCGATGCACCGGAATCGAAGCTTGAGGTGCTCTTTTTGCCGGAGGCCGAAGCGGCACTGCGGGCAAGAAGCGACGGCGACTCGGTTCGCGAGTTGATTCGGGCGCTGCTTGCGCTTGATCCCCGTCCTGCCTACAAGCAGGCCCAGACAGAAGGGGAATACGGCATGCTGCTGTACGATTTCGACCTGCAGTGGCGAATCAACGGGAATTGCGCCGAAGTGGTGGCTTTGCGGGCCCCAAAATAGCCTTTCACCTTGCTACCCGGCACAATGGCCAGTAAACTTGGCAGGTTAATTTTCAATCAACATGCCGCCTGTTCGGCTATTCTTTTATTAGTCTTTGATTTCCGGAGAAATTTTCCCATGGCTATTGAACGTACCCTCTCTATGATTAAGCCCGATGCTGTCGCAAAAAACATCATTGGCAAGATCTACAGCCGCTTTGAGACCAACGGTCTGAAAATCGTTGCTTCACGCATGATCCACCTGACCAAAGAGCAGGCTGGTGAGTTCTACGCTGTACACAAGGAGCGTCCTTTCTATAATGATCTGATCGAGTTCATGACTTCCGGTCCAATCATGGCGCAGGCACTTGAGGGTGAAGACGCAGTTACGAAGAACCGCGAACTGATGGGCGCGACCAATCCTGCCGAGGCAGCTGAAGGCACCATTCGTGCAGATTTCGCCGAGACAGTTGACGAAAATGCCGTTCACGGTTCAGATTCCCTTGAGAATGCTGCGATCGAGATTGCTTTCTTCTTCCCTGAAGGCGTCTGCGAGCGTACGCGCTAAACAATGGAAGCCGCGGCAGAAAAAATCGATCTGCTCAGCCTTGACCGCGAGGGTCTGGAGGCGCTCGCGGTCAAGTTTGGTTACAAGACCTTTCAGGGTCGTAACCTGCTGAAATGGATCCATAAACATGGCGTCATCGATTTCGAGGCCATGACGGATCTGCCGCAACGTCTGCGCGATCAGTTGATCGAGCAGACGGAAATCCTGGTGCCGGAGGTTGTTTTCGAACAGCCTTCTAACGACGGCACCGTCAAATGGGTTGTCGAGCTCTACGATGGCCAGCGTATCGAGTCTGTCTATATTCCCGAGGAAGGCAGGTCTACCCTGTGTGTCTCTTCCCAGGTGGGCTGTGCGCTTGACTGCTCTTTCTGTTCGACTGCCCAGCAGGGTTTTAACCGTAATCTCACCGCTGGTGAAATTGTCGCCCAGGTGTGGGTGTCTGCACACCGTATGAAGTTGCCGGTAACCAATGTCGTAATGATGGGCATGGGTGAGCCACTGGCAAATTTTGATGCCGTGGTGACAGCGATGAACCTGATGCAGGATGATCTTGGTCTCAAGCTTTCCAAGCACAAGATCACCCTTAGTACCTCGGGCATTGTCCCGGCACTGAATAAACTGCGCGAGAAGAGTGATGTGTGTCTCGCGGTATCACTGCATGCTGCAGATAATGCGCTGCGTGATGAACTGGTACCAATCAACAAAAAGTATCCGCTTGAAGAGCTGATTCCAGCTTGCAAGGAGTACATCAAGAACGACAAGCGTAGAAAAATTACCTGGGAATACGTAATGCTCGATGGCGTCAATGACACCAACAAGCATGCAAAGGCACTGATCAGGTTGCTTGAGGGAGTGCCCTCGAAGATCAATCTGATTCCCTTTAATCCTTTTCCGGGTACCGATTACAAAACCTCTTCACCTGAACGTGTTGATGCATTTCGTAACAAGTTGATGAAGGCAGGGCTGTTTACAGTGACGCGCAAGACCAGGGGCGATGATATCGATGCCGCCTGTGGTCAGCTTGTGGGACGCGTGCAGGATCGCAGTCGCAGGCAGTTGAGAAGAGTGAATTCAACCAAGGTAAAGGCAC
>NZ_MPRK01000023.1 GCF_002021095.1 Solemya elarraichensis gill symbiont
TTTTCCTTTGGCGCTGGCGCACGTCAGAAAAACAGTCTCGCCTAGTGGCTACCGGGGACTACGCGCCTTCGATTCTCTCTCCTTGGCGCGCAGCGTAAGTAACGAACTCCCGGGAGCGATAGATGAGCAAGAGCGTCAAGGGCACTCAAACAGAAATCAACCTGATGAAGGCATTTGCCGGGGAGTCGCAGGCAAGGAACAGGTATACCTACTTCGCCGGCGCTGCGAAAAAAGAGGGGCTGGTTCAGATTGCCGATATTTTTGAGGAAACGGCGAACCAGTAAAAGGAGCATGCAAAACGCTTCTACAAGTTCCTCGAAGGCGGGAATATTGAAATCACCGAGGTTTTTCCGGCCGGTCAAATCGGCACAACCCTTGAGAACCTGACCGCCGCTGCTGAAGGAGAGGAGCATGAGTGGGAAGAGATGTATCCCGCGTTTGCTCAAACGGCACGGGAAGAGGGCTTTGACGAAATTGCGGCTGCATTCGAGGCAATCTCGATTGCCGAAAAGCAGCATGGCAAACGCTACAGGGGCCTTGCGAATAACCTGCAGGAAGGGAAAGTCTTCAAAAGAAACGGCAAGGTTGTCTGGCGCTGCAGAAACTGCGGCTACCTGCATGAGGGCGAGGAGGCGCCGGACAAATGCCCGGCATGCCTGCATTCAAGAGCTTATTTCGAGTTGCTTGGTGAGAACTGGTAATCTGGGACGATCTGCCGGGTAATGGGCTGCGCATGGCAGGTTAAGGCTCTCCAGGATTCAGTGGTGGTGTTTATGACCGCGCTTTAGCGCGCCGTTTTAACCACACTTCAAGTCCCTGTGCATTGAGTTCCAGGTCGCTGGCGAGAAATTCGAGTATCTGCTCCTTGTTCATATCAACACCATGATCGATGATCTGCTGTGCAGTCAGGTCGCCGAGCTTTCCCTTGATGCGCTCATGGCGGCCAGCTTCTTCTCCCTCTTCGCTGATAGCGATTTCGGCAATCGCATCAATATTCCTGTGCAGTTGCTCCGCGAGTGATTCGAGGTCGGTCACCCGGCTATAGTGGGTCAGCAGCATGGCTGACGGATTGAGTGCCATCAGCTTGTCGATGCTCTGGTGCCAGGCATCCGGGTCAAAGGCGACCGGGGTGGATGGAGCAAAGATGTAATCGCCCTTGTCGGTCTTCAGTTCACGATAGGAGAGGCCGAAGGTGTCACCGGTTACAATGGCGTGTGTCTTGCTATCGAGAATGCAGCCGTGGTGGTTAGCGTGCCCGGGTGTGTCGTAAAAGGTCAGGGTGCGACCATTGAGGTTAAAGGTGTCACCATCCTGGGCAGCAATGACGCGCTCCTCGGCAACCGGCAACAGGGTGCCATAGTCGTTTGTGAAGCGCTCTTCACCGTAGACGGCAGTAGCACCTGCCGCGATTCTCGACGGATCAATCATGTGGAGCGCACCCTTCGGGTGAATCACCAGTTGTGCATTCGCGCAATCTGCCATCAGTTGACCGACACCACCGGCGTGATCGAGATGCACATGGGTCGGAAGCACGTATTTGACGTTGTCACGTGTGAGGCCAAGCGCATTGAGCAGTGCATAAACTGTTGGTGCGGTGAAATTTGTGCCGGTATCCAGGATAGCAGCGGCATCTCCCTCGCGTATCAGGTAACAGGCCGCCATCTTCGGGCGCAAGTAACCCGAATCGATACAGTAGATGTCGTCGCCCAGCTCTTCCCGGTTTTGTTCTATGCTCATGGTGAAAATAGTATTGTGCAAAGCACAAATCATAGCAGGATTGAGTCTGGTTTGCAGTCGTCCGCCAGACAGTTTTTTTCACACGGGATTGTCTATGTCTATAAATTTGTGGTTAATGCCAAATTCATCTGCGATTCGCTCGCCCAGCGCCTGTACACCGTAACGCTCCGTGGCGTGGTGACCGGCGGCAAAGTAGTGAATGCCAAGTTCGCGTGCAGCATGGAATGTGTGCTCGGAGATTTCCCCACTGATGTAGGCATCGGCCCCGAGCGCCGCTGCCTCGTTGATATAGCCCTGTGCTCCGCCTGTACACCAGGAAATTTTTCTGATTAGTCCGTTGCCGCCATCAATATGCAGTGGTAAGCGTCCGAGTACCTGTGCCAGCTGACCAGCCATCTGGATGGCGTCGAGGGGTTTAGAGGTTTCAGCAGCCCACCACAGTCCCTTGGGGTCATCAATTGGCGCCATCTGCTGGAAGCCGAGCAGTTGTCCCAGTTGCGCATTGTTGCCGAGTTGTATATGGGCATCGAGGGGCAGGTGGTAGGCGAGCAGGCTGATGTTATGCTGTATCAGCTTCCTGATACGCTGGGCTTTCATGCCGGTCAGAACTTCTGTCTCGCCTTTCCAGAAGTATCCGTGATGCACGAGGATGGCATCGGCCCCGGCCTCGATGGCTTCATCAATCAGTGCCTCGCATGCAGTTACGCCTGATACAATCGAGCTAATCGGTCGCAGTCCCTCGACCTGCAACCCATTTGGGCAGTAGTCGTCAAACTGTCCGGCGTCGAGCAGTTGTGAACACCAGTTGGCGAGTGCTTCGGGTTGGATCATCAGGATCTGGCCTTATATTGTAATAAGATATTCTGTAAATCATTCTACATCGAAAGTGGAAATAACCCATGCTGAAAAGTCTACGCTTCATTTTCATCTCGGTATTCGCAGGCATAGTTGCTGCAGCCATTATTCTCTCCCTGAGCAGAGATGACGACACTCAATTAACACTGGTTACGAATACGGTTACGCCTCCCGGGTCAGCGGTTCCGGGGCCTTTTTCCTATGCGGATGCGGTAGACCTGGCATCTACCTCGGTGGTCAATATCTATGCGACCAAGATTCGCCAGCAACGTATCAGTCCGCTGTTCGATGACCCCTTCTTCCGCAATTTTTTTGGTGACGCATTTCGTGGCCTGGGTGAACAGGGCAGAACACGCAAGGAGAATAGCCTGGGATCAGGGGTTGTCGTTGACCCGCGTGGCTATATCGTCACCAACAACCACGTGGTCGCCGATGCCGACGAGATCAAGGTCGTGCTGAGTGATGGGACCAACCTGGAAGCAGAGGTTGTCGGAACCGATCCGGAATCCGATGTTGCTGTGTTACGTGTCGATAACGGTAAACTGCCGGCGATAACGCTTGGTCTGTCAGAGAATCTGCGCGTCGGCGACGTGGTACTTGCAATTGGCAACCCCTTCGGTGTGGGCCAGACGGTGACCATGGGAATCGTTTCCGCAACCGGTCGCAACCTGCTTGGCATCACCAGTTTTGAAAATTTCATCCAGACGGATGCAGCTATCAACCCGGGTAATTCAGGTGGTGCGCTGATTGATGCACGCGGCAATCTTGTCGGTATTAATACGGCCATTTTCAGCAAAAGTGGTGGCTCCCAGGGAGTCGGTTTTGCCATTCCTGTGGACATGGTGCGTGGAATCATGGAGCAGTTGGTTGAGCACGGTGAGGTAAGTCGTGGCTGGCTGGGCATGGCCGGGCAGGACGTGACCGAGGCGCTGGCCGAATCCTTTGGTCTGGAAAATGTAGATGGCGTGCTGATTTCAACAGTCTACCGTGACGGACCTGCGCACAAGGCGGGCATCCTGCCGGGCGATATTGTTACTACCATCAATGACAGTCGAATTGAGACAGCCGCCGACATTGTCAATCTTGTCGCTTCGTTTCCACCCGGCGAAAAGGTCAGCGTAACGGGTTGTCACTCTTGGCAGGCGTCCTGCGACGAGTGGGCGCTAGACTGCAACGCCACTTTCCGCGAATGCCTGGATCAGGCAAGAGAGGAGTAGATGATCCAGCCCTGGTAGGAGGCATAACCGATCAGCAGCAACAGGCCACCGATACGGTTGATGTGACGTACGCCCTTTGCAGTCCAGGCGAGACCGACGATGGCAAAGGTCAGCACCATCATCGCGGGCATGTCACGAGTCAGCAGAACACTGTCGACTGCACCCGGTGCAATCAGTCCCGGAATCGAAAAGACCGCGAGCAGATTATAGAGGTTCGAGCCGATAACATTGCCCAGGGCCAGGTCTGGCTCACCCTTCAGGGCGCTTGCCATGCTGGTGGCCAGTTCGGGCAGGCTGGTACCGAGGGCCACGATCGTCAGGCCGATAACCAGATCACTTACTCCAAGCCAGCTTGCGACTTCAACTGAGCCCCAAACGAGGATTTTCGATGCAAATACGAGCAATAAGAGGCCTGATGCGAGCCATAACAGCGCTTTTGATGTCGGCATTGCATGTGGGATTTCGGCCTCCAGGTCTTCGAGCAACGGGTCTTTTGCACTGCCGGAGACTGCCACTCGCCACATCAGGAAGAGAACTCCGGCAAGCATGAAAATGAGTATCAGGCCATCATAAAACCCGAGTTCGCCATCTATGACCAGAATCAGCGCCGTGATGGTAACGATCAACAGTATCGGATATTCGCGCCGAAGGACTTGTGAGCTGACACTGAGAGGTATGACGAGAGCCGTGAGACCGAGTATCAGGCCGACATTCGCAATATTTGAGCCGACCGCGTTGCCGATGGCGAGGCCTGCATTGCCATCGAGGGCGGCGGTCAGTGCGACGAGGATTTCAGGCGCAGAGGTGCCGAAGCCAACGACCGTGAGGCCGATGACGAGGGTAGAGACACCAAGGTTGTTTGCCAGTGCTGCTGCGCCGTTGACGAAGTGATCGGCACTCCATACCAGCAACGCAAATCCGGCAAGGATCGCGAGAAATTCAAGCCACATAAAATCCAGTCTTTAATTCTGTCAGAAGCGCGGATTGTTTCAGATTAGACGCAACGCGACAAGCAGCACTGTCAGCGGTTTTTTCTGATCCGGCAGAATCTTCCGGTGCGGCTGGATTCAGGTATCAGCGTTGAAATCCTCTTGGCGAGGTAGGTGCCGCGTTGTCCCTGTGGTAGCTGTTGAGCTTCTCCGAGCCACTGGGTGATCAATTTTTCCTGCTGCCATAAGGCTCCCCCTGCCGATGTTATGGCTGGCAAGACGGCGAGAAGTAATACAGGAAGGAATTTGATCAAAGTAGAAACCCTCTTGTTGGTACATGGAAAATGTTTTGTGTGTGTACAGCTTAGTACATACTAAAATGTTTTTTTCAGCAAGATGAGCATGAAAAGAGACGAGAGGGTAGGTGGGGCTGTGATATGCTCGTCTGGCACGGATTGCTTGACCTGTAACTGAAGCGGACGCAGAATGCCTATCAATATGAAAACCTCCGGACCCCAATCAGCATGAGTGCGCTGGTCAGCATTAGAAACTTGCATTTTTCGCGCGGTGATCGAGCCATTTTTAATGGCGTCGACCTTGATATACCGCGTGGCAAGATTACTGCGATCATGGGGCCCAGTGGAACAGGTAAAACCACCCTGCTGAAACTGATCGCCGGCCAGCTTGTGCCCGACCGGGGAGAAATTACAGTTGATGGGCAGCGTATCGATCAACTGTCGACAAAAGAGCTGTATGCGTTACGAACGCGCATGGGCATGCTGTTCCAGAGCGGTGCCCTGCTGACTGACCTGAGTGTCTACGAAAATGTCGCCTATCCATTGCGCGAACATACTGGCCTGCCTGAAAGTATGATTCGCAAGCTGATACTCATGAAGCTGGAGGCGGTTGGTTTGCGTGGTGCGCGTAACCTGATGCCGGCAGAGCTTTCCGGGGGCATGGCACGCCGTGTGGCAATGGCAAGGGCGATTGCTCTCGATCCGATGATGATTCTCTATGATGAACCCTTTACGGGACAGGATCCGATATCAATGGGCGTGCTCGTTGACCTGATCCGGCGTCTCAATGATGCTGCTCACCTGACATCCGTGATGGTGTCGCACGATGTTCCTGAAAGTATGTCGATCGCGGACTACGTCTGCGTGATTTCAGGCGGGAAAATCATCGAGAAGGGCTCACCTGGGCAGCTCAGGGCTTCAAACAACCCGTGGACGCACCAGTTTATTCACGCTGAATCAGACGGACCTGTACCCTTTCATATCGGCGCACCCTCCAAAGAGGTTGATTTTCTGGGGATTGACGAATGAACTGGTTTGCTTCGATTGGCCGCAGGGGTATCAATGTGCTGCGCAACCTGGGGCGTGCGCTGTTGCTGTTGATGGCTATTCTGCGTGCCCCACACGGCCTGGTTACACGTTTTCGCGAATTCCTGGCGCAGCTCTACTCGGTTGGCGTGCTGTCACTGCTGATTATCTCGGTGTCGGGCGTATTTGTCGGCATGGTGCTTGGACTGCAGGGCTACTATATTCTGTCGCGTTTTGCAGCTGAATCGACCCTTGGCGTCTTTATTGCCGCATCACTGGTTCGTGAGCTGGGCCCGGTGGTTACAGCGTTGCTGTTTGCCGGCAGGGCTGGTTCTGCACTGACTGCAGAGATTGGCCTGATGAAGGCAACTGAGCAGCTCTCGGCTCTTGAAATGATGGCGGTAAATCCTGTTTCGAGACTGTTGGTGCCACGTTTTTTTGCCGGAGTTGTTTCGGTTCCCCTGCTTGCCGCGATGTTCAATGCGCTTGGCGTGCTGGGCGGTTATTTTGTTGGTGTCGGGTTAATGGATGTCGATACCGGAACATTCTGGGCACAAATGCAGTCCCAGGTCGATTTTGACAAGGATATTATTAACGGCGTGATCAAGAGCGTGGTTTTTGGTGTCATATGTACATGGATTGCACTCTTTCAGGGCTATGAGGCTGTACCTACATCTGAAGGAATCAGTCGTGCAACAACAAGAACCGTCGTACACTCATCACTCGCAGTACTGGGCATGGACTTTGTCCTGACTGCGCTTATGTTTGGAGATTAATGTGGCGAATAGCAGATTTTCCCTTTTGACCGAGGCAGCCGTCGGCGCAATGATGTTGCTTGGTGGTATTGCGCTCTTTTTTCTGGCGATGCAGGTGAGCAACCTGGGGGGCTTCAAGCGTGTCAGCGGTTACCAGGTAGAGGCGCGTTTCGATAACATTGGCGGTCTCAAGGTGCGTTCACCTGTGACCATGGCAGGTGTGCGAATTGGTGAGGTATCCTCGATCGGATTCGATTCGACCACGTACGAGGCCGTGGTAACACTCGACTTGCTGCCCGAGTTCAACCAGGTGCCGACAGATACTTTTGCCAAGATACTGACACAGGGGATACTCGGCGAGCAGTACATCGGGCTTGATCCAGGCGGCAGTGAGCAATATCTGCAACAGGACAGTGAAATTACCATGACGCAATCAGCGTTTGTTCTGGAGGAAATTGTGGGACAATTTCTCTTCAGTAAAGCAGAGGAGTCATCCACAGGAGGTGGGTTTTGAACGTAGGAGATGGAGTAATGAAAAAGAGTGTGATCTGGGCTTTCCTGGTTTCCTTGCTCTTTATTGCCCCTGTTGCAGTGGCGGCTGATGAGGACATCGTCAAACTGGTTGATGATGCCGCACAGAGAGTACTGGCTCGTTTCAATTCGAGCAAAGATGAATTCAAGGCGCACCCGGAGCGAATTCATGACGCAGTGCAGGACCTGGTCAGGCCGCACTTCGATTTGGATAAGCTGACTAAGTCGTCTATGGGTAAATACTGGCATCGGGCGTCTGCTACTGAAAGGGGAGCGGTAGTAAGAGCATTCAGTGAACTGCTGATCCGTACCTACGGTGTAGCGCTGCTGAACTATTCCGGCAAACCGATCGAGTATGGTGAGGCACAGCGCTCAAAGGATAATCTTAGGATCAAGGTGCCAAGCAAGGTGACTGCTGCATCGGGAAGCGTGGTTGAAATTGTTTACTTTTTGCACAAGCCGGGTAAGTCCTGGTTGGTCTATGATGTCAAACTCGAAGGCATTAGCCTTGCGGTCAACTACCGAAATATTTTTGCCAACGAAATCAAAGCGGGTGGTATGCTCGGCCTCGTAGCACGGCTGGAAAAGAACAACAAGGCGCTGGTGAAGGCGAACTAATGGCGGCCGATCTGAAGGCGAAAGATGATTCGGGCAGGTTGCAACTCACTGGCCAGCTTGATTTTTCCTCTGTTGCGGGCCTGCGTTCTTCACTCTCCCCTTATCTTAAAAAAGGATCGCGGCTGGAGATTGATCTCACGGCTGTCGACAGGACTAACAGTGCGGCGCTCGCACTATTGCTGCAATGGCAACAGGATGCGCTCGACCGAAATTGCCGCATCAATTTTATCAATCTGCCTGAGAAACTGATCGATATCGCCGAGCTGCATGGCATCAAGGGCCTTCTGCCCATCTCCTGATATAGGTCCTAACCTGACCCGGGAGCCAATTTCCAGTACAATAGCCTCCTTTTTTCGCCACAGGCCGAACAGGATCCGGTTTCTATGGATAAGCTAGTCATAACAGGCAATGGCCCACTCTCGGGCGAGGTGCGCATTTCCGGCGCCAAGAATGCCGCGCTTCCAATACTTGCTGCAACACTGCTCGCAAGTGAGAGTGTCGTGATCGGTAACATGCCACACCTTCAGGATGTCACCACCACAATCGCCTTGTTGGGACAGATGGGTGCAGATATTACTGTAACTGACCGTATGCACCTTGAGGTCAATGCCAGCACGGTGAACAGCTGCGAGGCGCCCTACGAACTGGTCAAGACGATGCGGGCATCTATTCTTGTGCTTGGTCCGACACTGGCGCGTTTCGGTGAGGCGGCGGTATCGCTTCCCGGTGGCTGCGCGATCGGATCACGCCCTGTTAACTTGCATATAGACGGCCTGCGCGCGATGGGTGCGGATATCGAGGTTGAAAACGGCTTTATCCGTGCAAAAACGGATCGCCTCAAGGGTGCCACCCTGGTACTGGACATGGTGACAGTCACGGGAACGGAAAACCTGATGATGGCGGCAACGCTGGCTGATGGTATCACTGTCATCGAAAATGCGGCGCGTGAGCCTGAAGTCGTCGACCTGGCAAATTTCCTCAATGCCATGGGAGCGAAGGTTTCGGGTGCAGGAAGCGACACCATCACCATCGAGGGTGTTGAGTCACTCGGCGGTGGTAGTTATGACGTCATGCCCGACCGTATCGAAACAGGAACCTTCCTGGTCGGTGCTGCAATTACACGAGGCAAGATCAAGGTCAGGGATACGGATCCGCTGAGCCTCGACGCGGTATTGCAAAAACTGCGTGAGGCAGGTGCCGTGATCGAGACAGGGGAAGACTGGATTTCTCTCGATATGGAAGGACGCAGACCCAATGCTGTCGATATCCATACTGCTCCTTATCCTGCGTTCCCGACTGACATGCAGGCGCAGTTCTGTGCATTAAACGCGGTTGCCGAAGGGGTTGGTATGGTCACGGAGAATGTATTCGAGAACCGCTTTATGCATATTCAGGAGTTGCAGCGTATGGGCGCTGATATAACTGTTGAAGGAAAGACAGCCGTCATCAGGGGGATCGAACGACTCACTGGTGCACCGGTCATGGCAACAGATTTGCGTGCCTCGGCAGGGCTGGTACTAGCCGCCCTGGCGACAGATAACGAAACCCTGGTCGATCGTATTTACCACATCGATCGCGGTTACCAGAATATTGAAGAGAAGCTTGAGGGGCTTGGTGCCCGCATCAAGCGCATAGCGGGATAAGGCGATGCAGTTTGATACACCATTAACGATAGCGCTCTCCAAGGGCCGAATGTACAAGCAGACAATGCCGTTGCTGAAGCATGCCGGTATCGAGCCTCTGGATGATCCTGAGACCAGCCGCAAGCTGATTCTTGATACCAATCATGAGCAGGTGAAGCTGGTGATTATCCGTGCAACTGACGTACCCACCTACGTGCAGTGGGGTGCTGCCGATGTCGGAGTGGCGGGCAAGGATGTACTGATGGAGCATGGCGGAGAAGGCCTTTATGAACCACTTGACCTCGAGATTGCTCGCTGCCGTCTGATGGTTGCAGGCAGGCCCGGTGCCTCGCTTGAAGGTGACCCGCTGCGGATTGCGACAAAATACATTCACGCAGCACGTGACTACTTTGCTGCACGTGGACAACAGGTTGATATCATCAAGCTCTATGGTTCAATGGAGCTTGCGCCACTGGTTGGCCTTTCCGACCTGATTGTCGACCTGGTTGAATCCGGCAATACCCTCAAAGCGAACGGGCTCGAGCCACTTGAGCATATCGCCGATATCAGTTCACGCCTGGTGATTAACAAGGCGGCCTGGAAAATGAACCACAACACCATTATGCAATTGACTGAGCTGCTGAAACAGGCAGTTGAGCAGAATCGCTGACGGGGCACAGATATGGCAGGAATTAGACGACTCGACTCGAATGATGCGGGCTTTCAGAAAGAGCTGGAGGGGCTGTTGGCATGGGACTCTGTTTCCAATGCAGAGGTAAATAGTATCGTAGACGGCATCATCTCCGGAATTCGCGATCAAGGCGATGCCAGTTTAATTGAACTGACTGCGAAACTTGATCGCTGGCAGCCAGCGTCGGCTGCAGATCTCGAAATTCCACATCAGCGCATGCAGCAGGCGCTTGATGCTATCCCGTCAGATCAACGCGAGGCGCTGGAAAAGGCTGCTGAACGTATTCGCGCCTATGCCGAGCACCAGAAGATGAACGACTGGAGCTACACCGAGGATGACGGTACCCTGCTGGGTCAGCAGGTGACACCACTCGATCGTGTTGGTCTCTATGTTCCAGGCGGCAAGGCCGCTTATCCCTCATCAGTATTGATGAACGCGGTACCAGCCAAGGTTGCCGGTGTCGGTGAGCTGATCATGGTCGTGCCGACACCCGATGGTGAACTGAATGAACTGGTACTTGCCGCAGCAGCTGTCTCCGGCGTTGACCGTGCGTTCGCGATTGGCGGTGCGCAGGCAGTAGCCGCACTGGCCTACGGCACCGAGACAGTACCAGGTGTCGACAAGGTTGTCGGTCCGGGAAATATTTTCGTTGCCACCGCAAAACGTGCCGTGTTTGGCCAGGTTGGCATCGACATGGTTGCCGGTCCCTCCGAAATCCTCGTCGTATGTGATGGTAAAACCGATCCTGAATGGATCGCCATGGATCTTTTTTCCCAGGCTGAACATGACGAGGATGCACAGTCGATTCTCGTCTCTCCTGATGGGAATTTTCTCGACCAGGTTACAGCCGCAATTGAAAAGTTGCTGCCGACCATGGAACGCAGTGACATGATCACCAAGGCACTCGAGGCGCGTGGCGCCCTGATCAAAACGAGTGACATGGAAGAGGCTGTCGAGGTTGCAAACTATATTGCGCCGGAGCACCTTGAGCTCTCGGTAGAAGACCCGCTGACAATGGCAAAATCGATTCGCCATGCAGGAGCGATTTTCATGGGACGCTATACCTCCGAGCCGCTTGGTGATTACTGTGCCGGACCCAATCACGTGTTGCCTACCTCGCGCACTGCGCGCTTCTCATCGCCGCTTGGCGTTTACGATTTTCAGAAGCGCTCAAGCCTGATCATGGTTTCACAGGATGGTGCAGATACTCTTGGGCAGGTTGCGTCAGTGCTTGCTCGTGGCGAAGGACTGACTGCCCATGCAAGAAGTGCCGAGTATCGCCTCAAGGGTAACAAGTGAATGAGATTGAAAAGCGAATCCGGCAATGGATTCGTCCCGAGGTACAGGCAATCAATGCCTACCATGTTCCGTCCTCTGAAGGGCTGATCAAGCTCGACGCCATGGAAAATCCCTACACCTGGCCTGAAGCAATGCGTGATGAGTGGGCGGCACTGATTCGTGAGACGGATGTTAACCGCTACCCGGATCCTCAGGCTGCGATATTAACACAGGCACTGCGCGACGCCATGGAGATACCTGGCGATGCGGGCGTGCTGCTGGGCAATGGTTCAGACGAAATCATCCAGATGCTTGCTCTTGCCCTGGGTGGAGAACAGCGTGTCATTCTTTCGGTTGAGCCTAGCTTTGTCATGTACCGCATGATTGCTGAGTTCTCCGGTTTGCGTTATGTCGGTGTGCCACTTGATGCGAGTGATTTTTCACTGCAGCCAGAAGTGCTGCTGGCGGAAATCGCTCAACACCAGCCAGCAGTCGTTTATCTTGCGTATCCGAATAATCCGACCGGTAACCTGTTCGATGATGATGTCATCGAAAAAGTGATCGCGGCTGCACCCGGGCTGGTTGTGATTGACGAGGCCTACTCGCCCTTCACCGATGCCACCTTCATGCAGCGGATTGGCGACTATGACAATCTCGTTGTTATGCGTACAGTCTCAAAGATGGGGCTTGCCGGTTTGCGTCTCGGTCTGCTTGCAGGGCCCGCTGCATGGATCGAACAGATCGACAAGACACGTCTGCCATACAATATCAATCGCCTTACCCAGGTCAGTGCCAGCTTCGCGCTGAAACACAAACAGCTCTTTGATGAGCAGACAAAAGCACTACGACTGGCACGCGAGACATTGCTTACAGAGTTGGAATCAATTCCCGCTTTAACCGCATTTCCGAGCGATGCGAACTTTATCCTTGTGCGGCTTGAACAGGGCGATGCATCGGAGGTTTTTGATGCCATTCGTGCACAAGGCGTGTTGATAAAAAACCTGTCGAACTCACACCCCTTGCTTGCAAACTGTTTGCGCGTTACTGTCGGTACGCAAGAAGAGAATGCAGCATTTCTTGCTGCTCTCAGGAGAGCTTACCAGTCATAAAAGGAGTTTGGGATGAGACGTCACCTTGTGCAGTATGGATCACTGCTTGTTATCTTTCTATTTGTACTCGCTGGGTGTGGTTCACCAACACTCAGGTCTGCAGGAACACAAACAAATGTCGCGCCTGCCATGTGGCAGATCACTTCAGGTGCATCTGATGTTTACCTGTTCGGTTCGTTCCATTCGCTCCCTCCCGGTATTAAATGGTATGGCGGCCCTATCGCTGATGCTTTTGAGGTTTCTGATGAACTGGTTGTCGAGAGTGTCGACTCACCCGAGGAGGCGCGCAATGCTTTGCTGTTGCTCGAGAGCAAGGCGCTACTGCCTGATGGCAAAACACTGGATGAATATGTCGATGAGGAGACTTTCGCAGAGCTGATGGCGAGTGCCGACAAGCTGGGTCTCAGCCGATGGCGCGTATCGCGTTCGCAGCCCTGGTTCCTGTCAATCATGTTCGCTTATGAAGGTATGTCTCAAATCGGCATTCACAAGGAGTACGGTGTCGACAGTCTGCTTGAGCAAACAGCGGCTCAGCGTCGAATGAAAATTTCAGGTCTCGAAACCGCATCCGAGGCGCTTGATACACTCGCTAGCCAACCACTCAAGATACAGGTCAGGCGTTTGCAGGAGAAACTCAGAGAGGAGCAGCCAGAGGTATCGTCCTTGGCCAGCCTGTTTCAGGCCTGGGCATACGGCGATGAAACAAGCGTGTCTTTGATCTCGTGATGTAAAACGGGACATCCAAGTCGCCCTTTTACACTCGATCTTCGACAGCCTTTATTGCCCCGGACGCCCTG
>NZ_MPRK01000220.1 GCF_002021095.1 Solemya elarraichensis gill symbiont
CTGGAAAGCAGCGTTAAATCGTTTTATGATCGAGTTTGAAGATCGACTCATTGACCATATTTGAACAGGGCAGTTACACAGAATTATCTACAGGCTCAACATGAATCCGGCAGTTGTTAATACTGTCAATATTCCTATTATCTTCATAAATAGCACTCGTCGGGAGACGACTAATGGCACACGCAGCATCAAGTATTAATTCAATGTCAACCACGCCTTCCAGTAACGGGCCTGCTGGTACAGACAATATTGGAACGAATTTAGATCTCCAATTCCAGAATATCCAGGCAGCCCTGAGAAAACAGTTTAGTACGGGAACGATCGCTTCTGCAACTACCACCGACCTCTCTTCGGTTGCCGAGGGTGTGATTACCGTCACAGGAACGACCACGATTACCGGCTTGGGAACGCTCACAGCGGGCATACAGCGTACTTTGATCTTCGCTGACGCATTGACCTTTACCCACAATGGAACGTCCCTGATTCTCCCTGGAGCGGCGAATATCACGACTGCTGCGGGTGATGTGGCGATAATGACCTCTTTGGGGTCGGGTAACTGGCGTTGTATCGGGTACATGGAAGCAGCAGCAACACCTCTTTTGAGTGCTTATGCCAAGTATGGGGACACAACAGCAAACTTCACTGGCACACTGCAAAACGGTGGTTCAAATGTCGTAGTCGATACGGATATAGGGGTCACTGTCCAGTCTTATGACGCAGCCACCCTGGAAGCAGATGTCCCCGACGTTCTAACCGCAGGTTTTGCAGGTGCTGTTTACGATAACGGCACACAATCGGGTGCAGGTACTCTTACCCCTGATGAGGCAAATGGAAACCTCCAGAAAGCAGTAAACGGTGGAGCGCATACCCTGGCACCTCCGACTAACAGCACGACCCTCGTCCTTCAGTACACCAACAATGCATCAGCGGGAACAATTACAACATCAGGTTTCACCAAGGTAGACGGGGCATTCACGACAACAGACGGTGATGATTTCATGTGCTACATCACCAAGAACGGCACTTTTTCATATCTCAATATCGTGGCGTTACAGTAATGTTAATGCCAATTATGAGTCCGGTAGTCCTGGCATCTGTCTCTTACGTTGGCGAGGATCAGAGTACGAGTGATGGTCCTTACAACTTCTCTTATGACGTTTCCGGCTCAACGGGTAAAGAGAGAGTATTTGTCCTCGCTTTTATCGGTGAGGGTCTTTCCTTGTCTGGAGTCACGATAGACGGTGGCGCAGGTGATCTTGTTGAGGACGAGGGTGGTGGTAATCCGTACATGTATCAGAAGGTGATAGCGGCAGAGACGTCCACAGTCAACGTCACCATTACCGAGAGCGGTTCTTCACAGCAATGTAAGGCTGTGGCATGGGTCATCTCAGACTACAACTCATCCACCAAGGTGGACTCTGGTGAAACAGCGACAAACGCAACCAATATTGTCCTGACTTCCCAATCGGGAGGTGTTTGTATCGCATTTGCCGTTGATGGCAGATCAGGGAAAACATTCACCTGGACGGGTGTCACTGAAGATGTGGATAGCGACTATGACGGTGATTTTACCTATTCTGGTGCGAGTGGCAATACGTCAGGTGCGTCAATTACCGTGAATGCAAATAGTTCAGGCAGTAATTTTGATGGCTGTGTAGCGGCAACGTGGCGATGATTATTCCCTACATTCTCGGTGGCAGACCTCTCGCTTGAGCTGGTGGAATGACTTGCCCGACTGGAGAGGTTCATTTGACCGATGGTGCTGCTGCGAGTGTCGGCATGGGATTGGTATGTAACCCGATATTGAAAGCGAAACTCGCTATCAGGCCAAACGAACTGAAGAAAAGCGGATTGCTGAATGTTCTGATGAAACACCCCCATACACCTATGCAGGCAGACAGGGACTGTTGATGGGTGGCAGACAGGACTAGCGATCAAAATCCAAGCCACCCAAGGTTTATAGCTTGCAAAGCAAAGAGTATAAGAACAGCAATCATGTATGTGTATTCAAGATACACAAGATAGAAGAATAGTAATACAGTGGTGGCTATGATTTGAAGTATCAAAAATACCGTTTCCATAATGTCCAAGCTGTTTTGAAAAAGAAAACACAAAATATTATACAGGAACCATTGCTTTTGCAATGGCTTACCAAGTAAATAAATCAAAAAAATCGAGGTGATCAAATGCCAGTGAAGAAAGTGAATGGCGGCTACCGCTATGGTACCAAGGGCAAGACATATCGTGGAAAGGGGGCAAAGGCCAAGGCCAAGGCCGCTAAGCAAGGCCGAGCGATCAAGGCATCACAAGCTCGTCGTGGTCGCAAAGCGTAGTTTAAGCGACGCGATTCTGGCTGACTCAGAAAGTGAGGTGGTCTAATGGTCTGGTACAACCCAGTTAAGTAAGATTGACTTAACTGAGGAAGATAATCAATGACGACCCGAAAGAAGTATTCAAAAGAATTCAAGCTAGACGCAGTGAGCTTGAGCGCAAGAAGTACAAGGTGACGACGAACAGCGACCACAAGCAACCGGTCTTCAAGAATCTGGTCAAACGTAACTTCGACGTTGATCGATTGGGCCAGGTGTATGCCGCTGACATCACCTATGTATGGACCCAGGAGGGTTGGCTCTATCTGGCCGTGGTGATCGACCTATGTACCCGGAAAGTGGTGGGGTGGAGCATGAGTTCCAGGATGAAGACACAACTGGTTTGCGATGCTTTACAAATGGCAATCTGGCGCCGTCAGCCCAAGACCGGACTGATGCATCATTCGGATCGTGGCTCGCAGTATGCCAGCAAGGCCTTCCGTCGGT
>NZ_MPRK01000221.1 GCF_002021095.1 Solemya elarraichensis gill symbiont
GTCATGGTCAGGATCGCAGTATCATCGACACGTGTTGGCTCGACAGGCGTCGTGCTATGACCAGGCACTGAGATTTCATAACAGGCTTCAGACCCAGGCGTCACTGATAGATCAATGGCCAGAGGGATCAATTGGTGTTGAGCACATAATTGTGACCAGTTGGCTGGTCTATTTGCATCAAACACGACTGCCCTGACTGGGAGTTCATGCAAGAGGCTCTCAATCCTGTCCAGCGGTTCTTCAGGTGTGATCGGAAATGCGATTGTTACCGCTGCTACCGACAGAATGGCAGTCAGGGCTGCAGGGCCATTGGGTAACGCCACGAGAATAATCATGCCGCGTCCAAAACCCGCATCGAGTAATGCGGCTGAATTGGAAGAAATGCATTGGTAGAGCCCGGCGTGGCTCAGATAGTGACTGCTAATCCCACCTAGTGCAGGCTGCTCTGAATATTGACGGCTGTTGTCTGCAAGCCAGTCAAGAATTCTGCAGTTTTCTGTCGCGTTTTCGGCATGCCCTGGTAGCGTTAACAGCATCAGATCTGGTTTACTCATAAAGCCAGTGCCACCAATACACGGCGTTCCCCTTCAAAAGGGCGTCGACCATGGGCGATACGGTGATTGTCACACAGCATCACGTCTCCATCTTGCCATGCAAAGGTGTTTTCTGAATCAGCAAGCACTTCCAGGATATGTTGAATATCAGAGTCAGGGATTTGGCTACCATCGCCAAATGTTGCATGCTTGGGAAGGTGGTGATCTTCGCGGTATACACGACGCATCTGCTGCGCCATTTTTTCACCGTGTGCGGCCACGTGCCAGTTAACCGCCTGATTACCCCAAACGGCAACCCCTGTTGCCGGGTGAACCCGTATCGCGGGGGGAATTGAGCTCAACATGCAATGTACCATCAGATTCCCAATGATATTCCGTCTGGATATTGTCTAGCCACTGCTCTACTGCCGACTGGTCATCGGTACCGAAAGATTCGCGCCAGCCACGTCCGAAGCCGTTTCCACCGTGTAAATTATAGATATATCGTACGCCCCTTGTTTCGAAGCGATTAACAAGCTCAGGATCGAGCTTTTTGCGTACATGTTGCATATCGCCAATAGGAGTTTCACCACCACTTTCCGGGGCTTGTTCACAATTGAACCAGATATAGGGAGGAACCTCGGGGAAATAGGTATATTCACAGTGTAACGGGATGTATTGGTCAGCGGCATATTCGGTGGAGGTATAAACTTTGCCGGCAACATGGGTTCGCGGCGAACCGCCACCAGTGTAGTCCGTCAAATCTGGCGTGCCTGAACGGCAGACTGCCTCGAAAGCAGCGGCACTGGTAACACCGAATCCACGAAACAGGATTGCACCATTTTTATGTAACAGATCTGGTAAGTCATCACCTGCATTAGTCAACCACTTGGACAAAGTAATTGCTGATTCATTGGGATTTGCTAGCAGCTGTATCGGTAGCCTATCTGGACTATTAGTAAAAAACTCAGGCATAAAATGAGGGCATACAGGGTGTGACTACATAGTAAAATAGTAACACACCCAGTTGAATGGGCGAGCCCATGCGTTATGTGATGAAGTCCTGCTGAAACATACCGTGCAAAAGAATCATGCAGTACGTCTTCAGGAATATCTCTGAAACCAGCATCACTATCAGGATAGGAATCGTTCGTCTGAAATAGCTTGTACATGTCAGACAGGGTGGTAAGGCGTTTTTGATCCCCCCGGGATCTCTCAGGGATTCAGGTAACTTCGAAGGGGGATGCCCCTTTAAATTTATTTCTTTTCGGAACGGTCATGGAGCATGTAAGGGGAAGCAGCACTGCTTTTCATTAGGATAACTGCGTGCAAACAGAACTGAGACTAGATGCAAGGAGCATTCAGCAATGTTTGGCTCAACTATCAAATTCGAAACTGAACGCCATGATCAGCGGAGCGTAGACATAAAAAAACCGCTCACATTTCTGTAAGCGGTTGATCTATATGGCGTCCCCTAGGGGTTTCGAACCCCTGTTACCGCCGTGAAAGGGCGGTGTCCTAGGCCTCTAGACGAAGGGGACAAAGCTAGTTGTCCGGTCTGCTAAGTTGGGTAGCTGTCAGACCTCCAAGTGTCAGTACAAATCCGACCGGGATAATCGAGAGCAATGCAATTGCCTCATCATCGTGGTCAAGTAGTAACAGTGTAAAACCTGCCACCAGACCAACTGCAATCAGGATCACTCCAATCAGTGTCATGATGCTTCCAGCGCGGTGCATTTTACCTGTTTCACCCCGGGAATCAAGCTATTCCCGATAAATATTTGGTGGAGCTAAGCGGGATCGAACCGCTGACCTCAACACTGCCAGTGTTGCGCTCTCCCAGCTGAGCTATAGCCCCGGGAAGCGGCATATTATCGACACTTGGCCTGTCCGTGTCAATGACTTGCGGGGCTTTTTTTAAGCTTGCGGCTCAGGCTTCGTAACGTACGTCGACAATCTCGAACTCACGAGTACCGCCGGGGGCGTTGACCTCAACACTATCATCCACTTCCTTGCCGATGAAAGCGCGGGCAATGGGTGAGTTGACTGAAATCAGGCCGGTTTCGATATCTGCCTCATCCTCGCCAACGATCTTGTAGGTAATCTCTTCATCCATCCCGACGTCATAGACAACGACGGTGGCACCAAAGATGACACGGCCACCGGCATCCATTTCAGTGACATCGATAATCTGCGCATGTGAGAGCTTGCCCTCGATGTCCTTGATACGACCCTCGATAAAGCTCTGTTGCTCACGCGCTGGACGCTTGATGGTTTTAAGAACTGTCAGTTCCTCGCGCAGCTTTTCAGCTCCGCGTACTGTCAATGGTACCTTGCTCATATTCTTCTCTTTCCGTACTCAGCTGACCGATGCGTGTAATTCACGCAAAGTACTGACTGTCATTTCCTGCTTGTGTTGCAATGCCATGCAAATGGCCTCACCACCGGATATAGTCGTTGTGTATGCAACCTTGCGCTGCAGGGCAGAACGCCTGATTTCGGCAGAATCCTCAATCGCCTGCTTACCCTCGGTGGTGTTGATAATCAGGTCGATCTCGTCATTCTTGATCAGGTCAACAATGTGCGGACGGCCCTCAGCAACCTTGTTGACACCTTCACACTCGATACCAGCTTCCCTGATGGTACGCGCAGTACCATGGGTAGCAAGAATCTCGAATCCTAGATCTATCAGGTCACGTGCAATCTTCGCTGCACGCGGGCGGTCATTATCACGTACGCTCAGGAAAGCGCGGCCACCGGTCGGTAATTCCATGCCGGAACCTGATTCAGCCTTTGCATAGGCCTCGCCAAAGGTTTGACCTGTGCCCATGACTTCACCAGTTGATTTCATCTCCGGGCCAAGCATGGTATCGACAGCAGGGAATTTCACGAACGGGAAGACAGCTTCCTTGACCGCGAAGTATTCAGGGATACGCTCTTCAAGCATACCCTGCTCTTGCAGCGAAACACCCGCCATGCAGCGTGCCGCGATTTTCGCCAGCTGCAGGCCTGTTGCCT
>NZ_MPRK01000222.1 GCF_002021095.1 Solemya elarraichensis gill symbiont
ACGCAGGGCGTCCGGGGCAATAAAGGCTGTCGAAGATCGAGTGTAAAAGGGCGACTTGGATGTCCCGTTTTACATCACGAGATCAAAGACACGCTTGGTGCTTATATGATCTTAGAATTTTAGGATTATTACCCACAGCGTCACTCTCAGAATATCCGGTTAGCTCTGTAAATGACTGATTGACAGACAAGATACGGCCTTTACGATCAGTGATCATGATTCCGTCCCTCGTATGTTTATAGACTGCTGCTGCGCGATTCAAATATTCCATCATGTCCAAGCTGCTTTGTTCTTTGCGCCAAAGAAGCCAGGTTGGAAGAATCAATGACAAAACTACAAAAGAGGTTGAGGTAAACACATAACGCCACTTTTCGTTATCTGATTCTGGCTCTCCCTCTAATGTTGTGGAGAAATAAGATTCTGCCCAGAATTCCCATAATATAGAGAGACTGAAAACAGTAAGAACTACTGCGATGAATAGTATTAAGTATGGTGATCGATCTGCATATTGATTTTGCATTGCACCGCCAACATTTAAGATGGTCATAATGTTTCCACTAGGCGGGAAACTTTATACTGATGTGCAGATACTTATACCACAATGTCTACAGCCTACTAAATTACAGTCAAACAAAAGGGAGTTTTTGACACAATATTTGATGGCACCAAATGACCGCTTTTGGCCGGAAGCGGTCATTCCTTCATTGACAGGTTACTTTATGTAAACAGGTGCCAAAATTAGTCCACCAAGGCGCAATAAATTACAATATATTCCAATAACAAATGCGTTAGCATAGATTGCAAGCCATTGAATTAATTATGTATTGATGTTGTATGGTATTGAGATAACAAGACTCAAAATCCTTTGGTCCGGGGTTCAAGTCCCTGACGGCCCACCAATAAAAACAAAGGCTTACGAATTTACCTCGTAGGCCTTTTTCTTTTTTGGTCCATATTTAGTCCAGTAAGACGCAATTCCATACAATTCATATCGTCCGCTTTCGGCCAGAAGCGGTCAGTCCAGCTGCTGCCGGTGAACGACTCCTCATCGACTTTAGCCGTCATTGAAATTCCCGTTTTAAGATCGCAGTTGTATGAATTTAATAAACTGTCACCGTAATTCCCAACTAATATGGGTTCCTTACAGCTTAGCCTCTTGGTTTGGTTGGTAGGATATCCAGATTAGCGTTTCTTCAGGAAGCGAAGCGGCTGTTGCGTCTGGATAGCGTTTTTCTATGGTAAATGCCTGAGCATTTAGCTCAATAAGACTGCTATCGGTTGCCCAAAAGTAATGCCTCGTTAGGCATTCCACTCGCTCAATTATCATTTCTTGAAGTTTTTTGCAGCGGTGGTCAAGGTCAAGCTGTGACCCATCTCCATATTTGTTTTTCAAGGTTTCAAAAACCCGGACAACAAGTGCTTTATCTGCATCGAGGGATGTCTCATAACCTATCATAACCTTGCTTAGAGACTTCTGGCTCTGAAAGAAAAGTACTATTGAGAACTTCTTTCCAAACATATCAATATAATCAAGCAAGACGCGCTCGCCAGTATCTGGATCAATAAAGTCTTTGCTCCACTTGGGCTGTATTTTCATAACCTCTGAGGGAGTCATATTCCAGCTATACTGATTCCATGCATTTCCATCACTACTTGCTAGAGATATACCACTCGTGAACACAAAAAGGAAAATGAAAAAGGTCCTGATCGGTCGTGCGTGCAAGCATTTCATATTCATCATTCTTCTCTATATATTTTGTCTAGTGAGAATGCACGGGGCTACGGATATATGTAAAAAACACCGCAAAGGCGGTGCCCGTGAAAATCAATTCAATATAAGCGAGCCACCAAATCAACGTATCAGTTAAGTTTATTACATTGCATGCAGCCCCTTCGCCATGGAGCGATTGCTCTTTAGACTGGTAGCTTTGCGTACCGGTCTTCGATCTCGGCTTGCCTTTTTACGCGAATTTATGTGCATCATTTTTCATGGCAGAAATTGATAATAATCATTCTGGTTTGTGGAGACAACGCCAAATAGCCAAAGAGTTGCTTATTACTCAAATAACCGTAAGTTATCAATTATTAGAGAATTTCAAATCATTAATCAGATACGAAAAACCATTAATCTACCGCTAATTATTTCTTTACTGATTGACCGCTTCGGACTGGTAGCAGAAGTAGAAGTCGGGCAACTTCAACGACGGCTTTGGGTCGGAAGCGGTCATTCCGATTTTATTAGTTTTACTTATCACAAGGGGAGAACAACTCAATGGAAGTGTGTCAATATACATAGACGGAAATCCATGAATAATAGAGAATGTTGGGGAGTACATTATGATATCCAATCAAATACTGGCCTCATGAAACAGAATCAGCAAATTAAGCATGATAGGGTGGTAATGATTTCTGGTGCTAGCCGCGGGATTGGCAAAGCCATTGCAAGACGCCTATATCAGTCTGGTTACAAACTCAGCTTGAGTAGCCGCACACCAGATGCCATGCAACAAGAGCTGCAACATCAGATGAATTCGCAGCGTCTATTGTGCCAATACTATGAAGTCGAAGATACACAAACAACGCAGGACTGGGTTGATGCGACCATAGGTAAATATGGCCGTATTGATGGCATCGTCAACAATGCCGGTATCTATCTTGATTGTTGTGTTCATGAAGGTGATGAAACCTCATTGGAGAGCCTGTAGATAATTCTGTGTAACTGCCCTGTTCAAATATGGTCAATGAGTCGATCTTCAAACTCGATCATAAAACGATTTAACGCTGCTTTCC
>NZ_MPRK01000223.1 GCF_002021095.1 Solemya elarraichensis gill symbiont
ACCTGCCCCAAGTGCGGCGCCGAGGATCAGTACGGCGACAACTGTGAAGTGTGTGGTGCCAGCTACTCCCCCAGTGAACTGAAAAATCCGCATTCTGCAGTATCAGGCGCCAAGCCGATCGACAAGGAGTCTGATCACTACTTCTTCAAACTCGCCAATTTCAAGGAAATGCTGAAGAAGTGGACACGTGCCGGTCACCTGCAGAAGGAGATGGCCAACAAGCTCGACGAGTGGTTCGAATCCGGCCTGCAGGAGTGGGATATCTCGCGTGATGCCCCCTATTTCGGATTTGAAATTCCGGATCACCCGGGGAAATATTTCTACGTGTGGCTGGATGCACCGATCGGTTACCTGGCAAGTTTCAAAAACTTGTGCGACAAGACTGACGGACTAGATTTTGACAGTTTCTGGAAGACGGACTCGGATGCCGAAGTGTATCACTTTATCGGCAAAGACATCGTCTACTTCCACTGCCTGTTTTTCCCGGCCATGCTCGAAGGCGCCGGTTTCCGCAAACCGACCGCTGTGTTTGCACACGGCTTTCTCACTGTCGACGGCCAGAAGATGTCCAAGTCACGCGGCACCTTCATCAAGGCGAGTACTTATCTTGAGCACCTGAATCCCGAGTACCTGCGCTACTACTTTGCCGCCAAGCTGGGTGCCGGTGTCGATGACATCGACCTCAACCTTGAGGACTTCGCACAGCGTGTCAACTCTGACCTGGTTGGCAAGTTCGTCAACATAGCCAGTCGATTTGCAGGTTTTATCAACAAGCGCTTTGATGGCAAACTGGCTGCAGAATTGGATGACATAGCGCTGTTTGACAGCTTTGCCAGCGCGGGCGACTCAATCGCCGCAGCCTACGAGGGACGCGAATACTCTCGTGCGGTGCGTGAAATCATGGCACTGGCCGACAAGGCGAACCAGTACGTCGATGAGCAGAAGCCGTGGGTAATCGCCAAGGAAGAGGGCAAGGATGAGGAACTGCACCAGGTCTGCTCAATGGGCATCAACATGTTCCGCCTGCTCGCCATCTACCTCAAGCCCATCCTGCCGAAAACAGTCGAGGCAGCAGAAGATTTCCTCAAGGTGGAAGCACTCACATGGGGCGATGCTGCAAGCCCGCTGCTCGACCACGGCATCAGTAAATTCAAGGCACTGATGACCCGCGTCGAAAGCAAGCAGATCGAAGCGATGGTCGAAGGCTCGAAAGAGGATCTCGCTCCATCTGCAAAACAGGTGAAGCAGGAGAAACCGGCAAGTGATTTGGAAGCGATAGCGCCAACCATCGAATTCGACGATTTCGCAAAGCTTGATCTGCGTATTGCACGCATTGCGAAAGCAGAACACGTCGAGGGAGCAGACAAACTGCTGCAGCTGACGCTCGACCTCGGTGGTGAAACCCGCAACGTGTTTGCCGGCATCAAGTCTGCTTACGACCCTTCCGATCTCGAGGGCAAACTGACCGTCATGGTTGCAAACCTTACGCCACGCAAGATGCGTTTTGGCCTTTCAGAGGGCATGGTGCTGGCAGCAGGCCCCGGCGGCAGCGAGCTATATATCCTCAATCCTGACGAGGGTGCCAAACCGGGCATGCGTGTAAAATAAAAACGAATAATCAGGACAATTAATGATATCTGAATTCGCACTGATTCTTATCAGCACCATACTAGTCAACAATTTCGTCCTGTCGAAATTTCTTGGCCTGTGTCCCTTCATGGGTGTGTCACGCAAGCTGGAAACTGCGACTGGCATGGGGCTCGCGACAACCTTCGTACTGACGCTCTCCTCGATCTGCTCATACCTCGTCAACGAATACCTTTTGACACCACTCGGTATCGAATACCTGCGCACCATCGCCTTTATCCTGGTGATCGCCTTCGTCGTACAGTTCACCGAAACCGTCATGCACAAGACCAGTCCGCTGCTCTACCGCGTACTCGGCATCCTCCTGCCACTGATTACAACCAACTGCGCCGTTCTCGGTGTTGCACTGCTCAATATCCAGGAGCAGCATAATTTTATTGAATCAGCCATCTACGGCTTTGGCGCAGCACTCGGCTTTTCAATGGTACTGGTATTGTTTGCCGCGATCCGTGAACGCGTCTCTGTCGCCGATGTACCAGCCATCTTCCAGGGCAACGCTATTGCACTGATCACGGCAGGACTCATGTCGATGGCCTTCATGGGCTTCTCCGGACTGGTCACGGGCTGAGGAACAGATCATGCTGAGCGCAATCCTCACAATGACTATCCTCGCAAGCCTGTTCGGCCTGTTGCTGGGTTATGCAGCGGTACGCTTCCATATAGAGGGAGACCCGATTGCCGATCAGATCGACCAGATGCTGCCGCAGACCCAGTGCGGCCAGTGCGGCCATCCCGGCTGCCGCCCCTATGCAGATGCAATTGCCAAGGGCGAAGACGAAATCAACAAGTGCGCACCCGGTGGGCATGAGACCATCATTGCTCTGGCAGACCTGCTTGGGCGTGACCCCATTGCCATGGATGAGAATATCGAGATACGTCCTCCATCGGTTGCCGTCATCATCGAAAAGGATTGCATCGGCTGCACACTGTGTATCCAGGCATGTCCTGTCGATGCCATTCTTGGTGCTGCCAAACAGATGCACAGCGTAATCGAGAGTGAATGCACAGGCTGTGAACTCTGCCTTCCACCCTGCCCGGTTGAGTGCATTGTGATGGAGCCGATCGAGGCTGACATCCGCAGCTGGTCGTGGCCCTACCCTGGTGACCAGCCTCAACTCGCCCCGGAAGAGACACCCATGGAGG
>NZ_MPRK01000224.1 GCF_002021095.1 Solemya elarraichensis gill symbiont
AACAATTTGTTAAAAAATAAGTGTTATAACAAAAACAGAAGCATCAGTTACTTTCATCCATGACCCGAAATGTGATGTTTCTCCATTTACGTGCCATTTTCTCAAATATAGCCTTGATACCAAATTGTTCTGAACATATGCGCTGACAAGTGAAAATATTGGAGAATTAATACCACGGCTCAACAGTAAAATGCAATGTGTAGTTTTATACTCCTGTTCACTTTTTCTTTTGAAGGCTTTTATTTCATCTAATTTGAATACCGGTAATAATCTAATAGCATCGAGGATAATATTATCACATGGCAAGAGCTTTTAACAACATTTCCAGTTTACCTCCTGATCAGTGCATTTCAGTTTTTCTGGTAAACAAAGATAGCGCGAATGTACTCAGGCCTCGAAATTTCAGGCGAACGATCGTTCAGTTCGCGTGATGGTTACGCAAAATCAATTAGCCCCGAACTATTTTTCGTTCGCGTCCCAAAAAAAATAAACTAAAAATTAGAAGAAAAAAAAGAAAAAAAGAGCTATTCCACAAATAGGCCCAGTACACAGGTTGTGTGACTTATGCCAGGTTATAGTGTGGTATAACTTGATTCTCTAGAATCATCACTATCATGTCTAAATCAAAGCCAAGCAATAAGAAAATATATTAGACTATTATCATTTGCAGTGCCACACCAGACAAAAGTCATTATGGAATAAAATAATACTTATTATTGTTTATATTCCAGTATATTGTGTGTATATTAAAACATGGTATATTATACTAATTACTGGAATTTGCGAAACCATTTGCGTAACCATCTGGTTACGCAAGTCCAAATCTGTGTGAACGATAAATGGGCTACGCAAATTTTTGAAATTTCTAGGCCTGTGTACTTGTGATATGATATTGCAAGACTGTGACCAGATTATTCTTTGAACATGACTACCGGTATATCCCATTTTATTTATATTTGTGTAGTATGAATAAAAACATAGAATAATGCGGATATAAACGGCCAATATACAACAACGCACATTACTCTCACTCGCTCTCTGCCGATGTGCATTTCCTAATAATTCGAACACTGAAGAATTTCAGGGATGTTAATTTCTAATAATTCGAATTGCAAAAAAAATATTTATTTTATTTTGCTCCAATTATTACGTCATTTATCGTAGACACTTTCAAATTTCAATTCTGCATGAGACGCTTCACATCCCTGTCGGTACAAGACATCTGCATTCTAAAATTTATTGAAATGACAGTGTTTTTGTATGCATTGAAATGGTCATTGTTACTCATTAGAAGATCCTTGCGAAAGCAACACTTGGAGTTGTCAGACAAATATTGAATGGCAGACTCTGAGTAACAGTATGCTCTCATTTTTAGAAGATGGATCTCCCTTTCAATAATGCTATATAGTACAGGTGGGTAACTTTTGATCAGTAACTTCTGTTACTCACACTGAGGCAATAAATTACATGAATCAGCTAAGAGTGTCATAAATGGCAGAAAAGTGCTGAACCATTGTTCACTGACAAAAGTGTGAATGAAGGTTGTGCAGTTACTGTAACAACTAACATTGAACTTCACTACCTAACACCATCTCTTTCACACGTGAAGGATTCCCTTCTTTCACCTGATCAGCCTTAGCAGTCTGATTACTATCGCTATCCACTTCCATTTTCTCTTCTGACTTGGCTCTGTCAGATGACTGAGAGTTGGTATTTTGATCAGCCATAGTATTATCACAGCTTGACATTTGTTCGTTTCCACTAACCACGTGATCTTTTTCCTCTGTTGTGTGTGCTCCCCCTTGTCCACAAGCTAAAGCTTTCAATTCGAGCTGATCTAAAGCACCCTGAATCTCATGTACAGCTTGTTTACGAGCTTGCCGAATATGTTCATCTCCATCAGCATCTATGCTGTCAAGCTTCAAGAGATTCCTTGTTAACATTTCTTCTAAGTATCTATATCGCCTATCGGATTTTGGTAGATTGAAGCTGCTAACATCTCCTTCAAGCCCTCGGACATCCCTCAGAATGCCTTCAATTATTTCTAGTGGAGACTTTGGCTTTGGGGGTTCATGTTTTGGTTCTACATGGTCTTGATGATCAGTTTCCAGTTGCCTTGGTGCCTCTTCCGATGGTTTCCCTTCAGTGGGTCGATGGGATGGCTGTTCTTTAACGACATGCGCACTGGGAACAGGACCAGAACTATAATGCACCGGTCTTTCAGGATCTGGGTGGTGCTGCTGTTGTTGCTGCTGCTGTGGATTGTACTCGAACTTGGCCGAATAATGAGGCTGACTAGCAGGCTGTTTCGAGACTTCATGAATAATAGGTATCACCCGTTCCCTTGACTGGTGACTTTGTTCTGGCTCGGACGGCGGTTGTGGCATAGTTTGAGCTTTCTGCATTGGATGCACTGGTGGTATTGGCTGTGCTTGTGGCATTGGCTGAGTGTTTGGCATAGGCTGTTGCCAATGATGCATTGTGGGATGTGACACTGGCACAGGATGAACTTGTGGTGGAGGTATTGGGTGTAGTTGGGGCCTTCTCTGCCCACTGAACCCTTGGGGCTGGGTAGAGAATTGTGACTGATGTGTAGCAGGGTACCCAGACGGCTGTGCAGCTTTGGTGTGACCATGACCTTGATAAATGGTATGACCTTGCAAAACAGGGTCCGCCGTTGAAACATGATGAATTGGAATCTCCCTGACAACAGGTGATGACCTCCCCTCTTGTCTTGGTGGTGTTGCAGTTCTAGGGGGTGTAGCTACCCTG
>NZ_MPRK01000225.1 GCF_002021095.1 Solemya elarraichensis gill symbiont
GGCGCTGGCGCACGTCAGAAAAACAGTCTCGCCTAGTGGCTACCGGGGACTACGCGCCTTCGATTCTCTCTCCTTGGCGCGCAGCGGCAGTTCCAATTTTGTCGAAAAATCGGGAACAGTCTCTGAGCTTGCACCTGCCTGCGAAATTGGTGAGGCGTTGTTTCCACTGGAAAATCCTGATCCTGGTGGTGTTGCCGGCTGGACCGCGACGGCAAGTTCAATCTCTACTGAGTTAGGAGACTGGGACGCTGGCCACATGATTGACAATCGCGTGAATACCTACTGGCTGTCCGAAACTAACACGCTTGATCCCGGTCATTTCATTACTGTCGATATGGGCAGTACAAAGACAATTGCCGGTTTGCAGTATTTCTACAATGATGAGAACAGTGATGGAGCTATTGAGGAGTTCGAAGTTCTGGCTAGTACGGACGGAGTTAATTTCATCGCGGTGACCACTGGGCAACTGGCGACTGATGTGAAGCCATTGCACAGCATATTGTCTTTGACTCCGAGGTCAGTGCGCGTTATTACCGGCTGAAATCAACTTCTCCTGACAGGCTTCATGTCGGCGGTGCTGAACTCTCTCCCCTTGTTTGTGCAGCTGGCAGCGAGCCTGCCGCCACGTTCACACTGGAGAGTTGCGAGGCAGACGTTCTGAATAGTGGTTATGACCTCACCACGGGAACTGCTTTCGATGCTGCTCTTGATCGTTACGACATGCAGTGGCACGTTGCACAGATCGGCAGTACAACGAATACCCTTGATGCCTTTAATGGGGTAGCCGCCTGGCAGAAAGCAGTCGTTATCGGTAACGTTCAGGGGAACTGGGTTACACCGCCATCGACTGCGGAATGGATCGGTATTTCTCATTCAGGCGCGAATAGGAGGACGGTCGAGCATCTCTACCGGCTTGATTTCGATATCGACTTGCCGCATCAGGATTATCTGAAAACGCTAAAGTTCATCACCTTTGACTTTTACAGTGATAACGGCATTTACGATATCCTGGTCAACGGAAAGAGCATGAAAGATAACGGATATTTGAACCTGGGTAATAGTAAAAATCACAATGGTTATTCAGCTACTACAATCCCGGTTTCCTGGAGCATGGATGCGGACCTGTTACGGGTGGGCACGAATACCCAGATTCTGCATGTCAAGTCAGTTGGCAACTACACGGGCCTGTTGGCGGAACTTTCCTCCGGCAGGAGTTGTACTGCCATTGATGTTGGCTCTGCGCCGGAGTCTTACGGTACCAAAGCAGAAGCGCCGGTTCATTTCATCACAAGTGCACCGCTCTATATTGGCTCTTTTCCTCCAAATACATCGCCGCGCGATGATAGAGACGGAGTGACTCTAACGACTTATGCAGGAAGTGGCAAGGTGACTGCATCCCTGGTCGGCAGAAACGACACAGGTGCACCGGCAATGCTGTGTGGTTACCTTGATGGTGCAGCCGATGGGGTGGTGGATGGTTCCTTTTTTAAAGGTATAACCTATACGGGCAGTGTTGGTGACGGGATTGGAGAGACGATCGCAGCGGGCAACGAGGAGTTGTGTATACAGGTATCCGGCGACAGCGGTACTAACACGCTCAACCTTGCGGCTGTTCCTGGTTTCAATGGTGCCGAGGCCGGTGGTACGACCCTGGTTGACGGAAGTTTCAGCTGCGATCTCCATTTTTTTCCGAATTTTACTGTTGCGACACAAACCTATACACGTTTTCGCCTGACATCGGACAGCGAGTTTTTCAGTACCAACTCTCCTGCTCCAACCGGTTCTGCCAGTGACGGAGAAGTGGAGGACCAAGGACTCACGATCATCCCTACTGCTGCAGTGATTGGTTCAGGGAGCATCAGACGGGCGCCTGTCGAGGAGTTAGTCGATCTATTTGATGTTCAGACGGTGGTGGCTTTTCTCGAATCTTATGGTGTCGAGCCGACAAACCTGACTGATGACATTGCGAACGATTTGCTGAAACAGACACTTGACCCGGACGGCGACGGCTCGGTGGCCTTGGTGCATTGGACGACGCTTGAAGAACTCGGTACCGTCGGTTTTTTTCTTGACCGTCGCGAAGAAGAGAGAGGCGAATGGGTGCGCATAAACAACAAGATGTTACCCGGCCTGATCGATGCACCGCTAGGCGGTGAGTATCTCTACGCGGACCCTGGTGCCCAGCCAGATGTTGATTACCTCTACAAGCTGATCGAGCAGGAAGCGTGGGGTAGTAGACAGGAGTATGGTCCATATCAATTGAGCTATTGAATGGAAAGCGAAGCAAGGCGTGTTCCCGTCTGACCGGAAAAGTGTAATATGGAGCTATTGAAAGGTTAATCATTGGGTCCTGGAGTTTTCGTGGGTCAGGAAATTGAAAGTAGCGATTTCAGTGAGGCTGATTACGATGCCTTTGCCGCGCGTCTGAGGGAAGAGACAGAGCTGCTTGGAAAGATGCTTTCTGCCGGTTGCGAGGGCGCCTGTTTTGATGACGGCTCCTGGGTTGGCGGTTATGAACTGGAGACCTGGCTGGTCGATGCCGACGGCATGCCTGCAGCCTCCAATGGTGAATTCCTCCGTCGCCTCGGTAGTGAAGATGCAGTAGCCGAACTCGCCCGCTTCAATGTCGAATTCAATGCGCCACCCTCAAGGCTGACCGGTAACCTTCTTTCGCTGCGCGCCAAGGAGAGAGAATCGAAGGCGCGTAGTCCCCGGTAGCCACTAGGCGAGACTGTTTTTCTGACGTGCGCCAGCGCCAAAGGAAA
>NZ_MPRK01000226.1 GCF_002021095.1 Solemya elarraichensis gill symbiont
CACGTCAGAAAAACAGTCTCGCCTAGTGGCTACCGGGGACTACGCGCCTTCGATTCTCTCTCCTTGGCGCGCAGCGGTTGAAGGGCCAGCTGGTAGAGTCGGCGCTTCTCCAGACAAAGAGAAGAAGCACTTATGAACTACAGCCAGCTGACCGAACATGAACGATACCAAATTTACGCGCTCAAGAAAGGCGGACATTCGCAGAAGGAAATTGCATGGCTGTTGGGACGAAGTCCCTCCACCATCAGCCGCGAGTTGAGGCGCAATAAAGGATTGCGGGGATACAGGCCAAAGCAAGCCCAAAGATTGTCAGGTTTTCGGCGTAAAGGGGCAGGTAAGGCATGCAAAGTAACTGACGGCATCCGAGTCGCTATCGCAACGCTGATTCGCCAGGAGTTAACCCCTCAGAAAGTCGTGGGCTATTTGGCTAGGCACAAGAGCCTATCGCTGCATCACGAAACGGTGTATCAGCTGATTTATGCTGACAAGGCTAGAGGTGGCGATTTGTACAGGCACCTGAGAGTAGCCTCAAAGCCTTATCGCAAGCGCTATGGCAGCTATGATCGGCGTGGAAAGATCAAGAATCGGGTGGGTATCGATGACCGCCCAGCAGTTGTCGATAGAGGTACACGCATTGGTGACTGGGAGGGTGACACAGTCATAGGCAAGGGGTGCAAAAGCGCACTGTTGACGATGGTAGAACGTAAAACACTGTATACCGTGATTGTCCGATTAACCGGTAAACGTGCTGATCTTCTGACTGAAGCAGCGGTTCAGAATATGCAGCATCTGAAGGATAGAGTGAAAACTATCACCTTTGATAATGGCCTTGAGTTTGCCGGGCATGAAGCTATCGCTGAAGGATTGGATGCAGATATTTATTTTGCCCACCCTTACGCATCGTGGGAGCGTGGCATCAATGAAAATACCAATGGGTTGATCCGGCAGTATTTTCCAAAAGGCACCGATTTTAATAATGAGGTGAGTGATACTCAGGTTGAGTATGTGATGAACAGACTCAACAACAGACCGAGAGCCACAAGAGGCCATCGATCACCGAATGAATTATTTATGGGGCAGCGAGTGGATTTACTTGCTGCGTAATTGAATTGCAGTTATTACTTGAAACCGCGGAAATCCTAAAAAGGCACGCGCCTTCTTTGCGAAAGAAATGAAGTGAAGTACGGCTTTATCCAGGCGCAGCAGGACGATTTCCCCGTCACTGTGCTGTGCAGTAAACACGCGCTGCCGGTGGCGGAGAACGTGTTGAACCGAGGTTTCACACCGACAGAAAAGAACCGAGTATGGACAACCGACATCACGTATATCTGGACCTTGCAGGGGAGGGTTTATCTGGCGGTGGTGATCGACCTGTATTCGCGCCGGGTGGCTGGCTGGCTGGCTGGCTGGCACCTAGATTGCCGCATGGAAACGACGGGGCTTTGATGATGGCTATCAACCTGCGTAACTCGCCAGAGGGGGTGTAGCATCACTCTAACCGGGGCAGCCAGTACGCCAGCCACGCCTACCAGGCGTTGCTCCGCCAACACGGCATGGTGTGCTCGATGAGCCGCAAGGGAAACTGCTGGGACAACGCGCCGACTGAGCGCTTCTTCAGCAGCCTCAAGCGCGATCAGCAGCCTCAAGCGCGAATGGTTGACGGGGAATGTCTACCCGACAAGGGAAGACGCAGTAGCGGATGTGAGAGCGTACATCGCGTATTACAACTCACGCCGCCTGCATACGACGCTGGGCGATTTAACGCCCAGCGAATTTGAGCAATGTGCTTAGCTGGGTGTCCGGTTGGACTTAACCACAACAATATCAAAGTTTTAGAGTCAAGATTCTCAGATTCAGAGTCATCTGTACTTGACGCTCTTGATATGGGTATGAATTATGAGTACAAAGATTAAGGCTCTGTCCTAATTAAGTGTTGGTAATAATCTTTCCCACTAGTTCTTCTGAATGCGTAAATCAGTTATATAACCAGGCAGAAGTTAATCTTGTTGTCGCAGATTGCGACATCAAGTCCGCTTCTTGCCGATTGCTGACATGGCAGCTCTGCTACCGAAGGAGACATTAACGTTGTGCTAAGGGGCGCGAGCGCAGCAAGCGTCCCAGTGAGCGATAGCGAACGAACTTGAGCACCTTGTTATACCTATATGAACTTTGCCATGTAATGCTCATTGATATACCTGCCATTCACCTTCAGTGAATTATGTTTTATGCCTTCAGGCTCAAACCCCATGCTTTGGTACAAGGATACGGCCTTGTTATTTGTTTCAACAACTGTGAGTTCTATACGGTGATAGTGGTTTTTTGATGCCCAATTGATGAACACCTGAAGCAATTGACGACCAATGCCATTTCCTTGTGCTTTTTCAAGCACTGCCATTGCTATTTGAACAGTGTGGCGATTGCGTTTTGTTTTCCCACCATTACCACCTAAAAAACCTACCAACTCATTTTCTGATTCTGCAACGAACAAAACCCACGACTTAGAGCCTCTATTCTGTTCGATTAATTTTGCTTCTTCTTCTGTCGATACGTTGAATTCGTCGTGCTCTAGCAGCAGAAAATCAGACTCCCGATACAACGCTGGGAATAATTTAACCAATGCCTCAGCGTCATTTGGTTCTGCTTGTCTGATTGTGATCTCAGTGTTCATTCTTATTGGGGCATAACGTCGCGTTTTGGCATCCGCTGGAACCCCTTGTTAGCTGCTAATGCGCTTTGACACTGCGTAGTTCGTAAATCGCTCTCCACGAAGCGATACTGTTTGTTCGCCTTCGATTGAGAAACCATGGTTCTGAAAAAAGCCCTTTGCCGTAATACTTGCCTCGGCAAATAGGCTTGAAATACCTTGGCTCGATGCTTCTGCCTCTATGGCGCGAAGTAATGCGCTCCCAACGCCCTTTCCCTGCCAATTATGAGCAGCGTAAAAACAGTCTATGTGACCATTATTTTCAAGCTCAGCAAAACCGATTAACTCACCATTTTCTTCTGCTACAAAAGGGTTTGTTCCTTTTAGCCTATTAGCCCATTGGAACGAATCTTTCTCACATGGTGCCCATGCGTCGATTTGTGCTGGTGAGTAGTCTTTACTATTCACACTATGGGCGGTCTCGTATAGCAGAGACCATAGGGCTTCTTCCTCTCCTGTTTTGTAACGCCTGACCTTCATATTCTTTTTTACGCGCGGATTCAATTCTTAAGGGTACCTCGAATAATCCGAATTTATTATAGCGTGTCTCGATTCTTTGTCGAAATTCCGATTTTCACTCGAAATCGAGGCAAGGATACCCTTTTAATTGATCATTATTTGATCAATTTACACCTTCCAGGCGGACCAATCCCCTGGCATCAACAAGCACCAACCTCATCAAAATAACTCCAGCGCTTCATGTTGTACGCCATATTGATCAAACCCAGTTTAAGTCTTGCTCTGGCATAACCAATGGTGCGCACAAAATCACCTGCCATCTGTTTGTGGGGTTTTACCCCGATTTTCCGGATAACCTAAAAAGGCTCATAATGAGCCAGGGGGTATCCGATGAGTAAACGCAGAAATTTTTCTGATGCGTTCAAACATGAGGCGGTTGCACTGGCCAATCAGCCAGGAGTAACACTTGCCCAGATCAGTCGCGATTTGGGTATTAGCGCAAATATGTTAGGTTGTTGGCGACGGGAACTCGAAACCAATGGCGCCAAGGCTTTTCCCGGACAGGGCCATGCACGAGATGAAGAAATGGCCAAGCTGAAACGGGAG
>NZ_MPRK01000227.1 GCF_002021095.1 Solemya elarraichensis gill symbiont
CTGGAAAGCAGCGTTAAATCGTTTTATGATCGAGTTTGAAGATCGACTCATTGACCATATTTGAACAGGGCAGTTACACAGAATTATCTACAGGCTCGAATGGACTTCTGTCTTTGGTGGTCTCAAGCTGACAACCGCCTTGCTTGATTGCTTAATCCATCACTACCATATCATTGAAACCGGCAATGACATTTACGACTTCAGGCATTCCACTTCACAACAACAAGAGGACAGCAAGACTGGAAAAGAAAGTAATCTCAGGCCATAATCCGGCCAGACAGGCGGGTCAAAGCTAGGTGCAAATCCCGAGTCAGTTTTAAGTATAAATCAACAAAAGAGACAAGATAATCCTGCATGTGGGTGTAGATGTAGATAAATGAAAATGAAAAATATTAAATCAACTCTAAAATCACTCCCGTTCATAAGAAATTATTTGGCCGGAAAAAAGCTCTTGAATGACCCAAATTTCCAGAGAGAATATTCGGCCGGGGAAAAACTCTTGAATGACCCAAATTTCCAGGAAGGGCAAGAAAAATGTTATGCGGAAATACTTAAAACACCAAAGAGAACAGAAATAATAAACTTCCTCTTATCTAATAGAAATGATGAAACTCGTTACTTGGAAATAGGAGTGAGAAATCCTGATGACAATTACAACCACATTATCGCTGATGAGAAATATAGTGTTGATCCCGGCTATGAGTACGAAGAAAACCCCGTAGACTTTAAAGTTACAAGTGATGAATTTTTTGAATTGCTATCGAACAACAAAATTCTTTCCCCAGATATTCAGTTTGACGTGATTTTCATAGACGGGCTACATCTTGCAGAACAAGTTGACAGGGATATTATCAATTCCATGAGATTCGTTAAGAGTGATGGGTTTGTCGTTTTACATGATTGCAATCCACCGACTGAATGGAATGCAAGAGATAACTACAATTATCTTAGTACACCTGCAGGGGGTAATTGGAATGGAACAACATGGAAGGCATTTTTAAAATGGCGCTTTAATCCCTCAGTTAACTCATGCTGTATCGACTCTGATTGGGGGGTTGGAATTCTTTCTAAAGAGCATCCGATTGGTTCTTGTATTAGGGAAGTTAATCAATTTTATGAGTTTAGGAATTTAGTTGAACACAAAGAGACTTACTTAAATTTAATCAGTTTTGACGATTTCAAGAAATTGTTAGTGTAAATAGAGCGGAAAGGGTTCAGGCCATAATCAAACTGTAGGTCGTCGAAGAGAAATTGAAAATGGATAAGAAGAGTGAGAACTCGGTTAAACGTCGTGTGATTTACACAGTGCTAATAGGTGACTATGAGGACTTTGTTGATAGTGATCTAGTGACATGCGCCGATACGGACCTGATTTGTTTTACTGACTCTGAAGAATTGACTAGCAATAATTGGGAAGTGCGCAGGGTGGCGGCAAGATTCCCTGGCGATTCTATAAGGAGCTCCCGCTATTTAAAGATAATGGGGCCGGTTATTCTGGATGATTATGAGGAGTCGCTTTATATCGATAATTCGGTGCTACTGACTGCTCCGCCTGACCAATTGCTTGACCAGTTTCTCGACGGAGTGGAATTTGCATTGCCTCATCATAGCTTCCGCACCAGTGTGGCAGCTGAATTTGATGCGGTGGATTCTGCTGGTTTTGACGACCCTTCGAGGATTTATGAGCAGATGCTGCACTATCTCAACAGTAATCCAGATGTGATGGATGAGAAACCGTACTCGTGTGGAATATTGGCACGAAGGCATAGCCCGCTGATCAAAGAGGTGATGACTCGCTGGTGGGAACACGTGCTGCGTTATTCGCGACGGGATCAATTGTCGCTGAATTACGTTTTGAACGAATTTGAAATGAATTTGAAAGTGCTGGATGTCGATATTAGGGGGTCAGACTTTCACCAGTGGCCTGTTAATACCAATCGAAATCACAGCCTGATAAAGGGATCGACCGCTACGCGCCTTCGATTCTCTCTCCTTGGCGCGCAGCGTAAGAGTATCTGACGACTATAATAAAGCATGAAAAACCCTATTCATGATCTCCCGCACTACCTGAAGCTGTTCCAGGACTATCTTGGCTGGCGTGTGTACCTGGTATTTGTCCTGGCCCTGGCAGCTGCAATGGCTGAAGGTCTCGGCATCCTGATGCTGTTGCCTTTGTTGCACAGCCTGGATGGAAGTCTCGAGGCGCAAGACGGCTCTGTCACCACTGTGCCGACTCGAGTCGGCGGGCATTTACAGCAGTTTCTTGAAACGCTGGGCCTGGAGAATTCAAGCATTGCAATATTGATGATCATCACGCTGGCGTTTATTCTCAAAGGTACGCTGCTGTTTGGCTCCAGTGCTTATTCTGCATATCTCAATGGTCAACTGCTGCGTGAACTCAAGGGGCGCCTGTTCGGCCATTACAGCCGTATGAGTTATGGCTACTACACGCGCCGTAATACAGGCCATTTCATTAACGTGATCAACGTGCAGATCAACCAGATGCTGCATGTGTTTATGTCGCTGGTTCAAGTTGGTGTGCAGCTGGTCAATACACTGATTTATATCACGCTGGCATTTATTGTCGCCTGGCGTTTTGGTGTGATGGCGTTGGTGATCGGTATAATTCTGGTGCAACTCTTCCGGTTTCTGAACAGCTATGTGCGGGATCTTTCTCGTAATACTGCCGCTGAACACGGTCACCTCTCCAAGTTGCTCATTCAGTC
>NZ_MPRK01000228.1 GCF_002021095.1 Solemya elarraichensis gill symbiont
TTCCTTTGGCGCTGGCGCACGTCAGAAAAACAGTCTCGCCTAGTGGCTACCGGGGACTACGCGCCTTCGATTCTCTCTCCTTGGCGCGCAGCGGTGGTCACAGTATCAAACTATGGTGATATCACGGCCCAGGTTGTCAACTTCATCCCTGACCAACGGGCACCAGCTATCGTACGCGATACAGTTGGTGGGACCTGGGGAGCAGTCGACCCCGTTAGCTATGCTTCCACAACAACTGCAAATGTACACATCATTGGTGATTCACAGGCGACCAGCCAGCCAAAAGCAGGACTTATCGCAAACTCCGAGGCGAAAGTGTGTGCAGATGCGATTGTCAGAAGCCTGATGCCGGCACCTATGCTCCCCTATGCTTATCCGATGACCAACTCGGCCTGCTTTACTCCGATCAATGCAAATGAAGCTGCCTGGATCAGTGCTGTCTACAAGTACAACGGTTCAGCAATCGTCACTGAGAAGGTCGGTAATTCACCCACCTACAACAAAGAAAACCATGAGCTGATGTTTGACTGGGCAAACAATCTTTTCTCCGATACATTCGGTTAAGTCAGAAAAGAGCTTATATACGGGGTCAGGAATCGCATTTCCTGGCCTCGTTTTTTATTGCTAAAAACACGGCAACAACTCGTCGTAATGTGGAGCAATCGAGGTAAAAAGACTAGAATAGACGGATTATTGAATCCGGAGTCACTCCATTGCGCATGTCGCCAGAAGCCTTTCGCGGCTGGAAAAACAGATGCATCACCCTGCTGGGCATGTCGGGTGTCGGCAAAACCTATCTCTCGACCCTGATGAGGGAGCACGACTGGTTTCACTATTCTGGTGATTACCGCATCGGCACACGCTATCTTGATGAGGCAATTCTCGATCTGATCAAGGAAGAAGCGATGCAGATTCCTTTTCTGCGCAAACTTCTGCGTAACGACTGGATCGACATCCATAACAACATCAAGATCGATAACCTCGGTCCCGTGCTCGCTTATGTCGGAAAACTCGGCAACCCTGAACTGGGTGGTGTACCGCTGGAAGAGTACCAGAGTCGCCAGGCCTGCTACAGGGAGGGTGAGATCGCTGCCATGAACGACCTGCCGGCATTCATTCACAAGGCACGCGAGATCTACGACTACCCGCACCTGATCAATGACGTCGGTGGCAGCTTGTGCGAACTTGAAGAGCCATCAGTCATCGATCTGCTGGCTGAAAACAGTCTCATCCTCTACATCAAGGTGACCAATGACGAGGAGAAACAGAAACTGATCGAACGTGCCCAGTCTGCTCCCAAGCCACTCTACTACCGCCCCGAGTTTCTCGATGAGCAACTGACAGCCTATCTTGAGGAGAATAACCTCGACTACGCTGCGCAGATGGATCCCGACGATTTCACCCGCTGGGTATTCCCTCGCCTGTTTCACTCACGCGTACCCCGCTACGAAGCGATTGCAGAGCAGTACGGTTATACTGTCTCAAGTGAAGAGGTTGCCGCAGTGCGCGACGAAAACGACTTCATTGAACTGGTCTCGACTGCAATTGAACGCTCTGGAAAGGATTAAGCCATGCCACTGGTAGCACACAGCAAACTGCCGACTTTCGAACGCATGAAACATGAAGGCCATGACGTGCTCGAGGAAGAGCGCGCCAGCCACCAGGATATCCGCGAATTGCACATCGGCCTGCTCAACATGATGCCTGATGCCGCGCTGGCAGCGACAGAACGTCAGTTCTTCCGCCTTGTCGGCAGCGCAAACCTGATTGCCCAGTTTCACATGCATGTATTCACACTGGACGAACTGCCGCGTAGTGACGAGGCTGGCGAATATGTCGATACTTATTATGAAACCTTCGATGACATCAAGCGTGACGGACTGGACGCGCTGATCATCACCGGTGCCAACGTCACTCACCCCGACCTTGCCTCCGAGCCCTTCTGGGAACCGCTTGCCGAGGTGATGGCGTGGGCACATGAAAATGTCACCTCGGTGCTTTGCTCATGCCTGGCAACACATGCGTTGCTGGAGCATCACTACGGCATCAAGCGCAACCCGATGGGATTCAAACGCTGGGGTATTTTTGACCACAAGGTCAGCATGCCTGAGCACCCTCTGGTAGAGAATATCAACACACGCTTTGATGTACCGCATTCACGCTTCAACCAGGTGACACATCAACAGCTTGAGGAAAAAGGTATTGTCGTTCTTGCCGAGGGTGATGAAGCCGGCGTACATCTTGCCGTGAGCCCAGATCTTTTCCGCACCGTATTTTTCCAGGGGCACCCGGAGTACGATACCAACAGCTTGCTGAAAGAGTACAAGCGCGAGGTATTACTCTGGTTCAACGATCAGCGCAAAGACTACCCACCATTTCCTGATAACTATTTAAGCCTCCAGGCAAAGGCAATTCTCGGCGAATACCGAGGTGAACTGATCGCCAGCAGGGAAACAGGCATAGAGCCCCCGGAATTCCCTGAGAAGCTCCTCATGACCCTGGTCGACAACACCTGGCGCGATACTGCGAAGGCAGTGGTCAGTAACTGGCTTGGTCACGTCTACCAGATTACCAACAGTCGTCGCGAACTGCCGTTTATGGATGGCATCGATCCGCAGGATCCTCTCGGACTGAAATCTTAATCCGATGATCAGTTTTGACGATGTCGCCCTGCGCCGCGGCACACGACTGCTGTTTGAGGGTGCTAGCTTCCGCATTCCC
>NZ_MPRK01000229.1 GCF_002021095.1 Solemya elarraichensis gill symbiont
TCTGCCGAGTTGGAAAGTTTTGACTTGATGATCCTCGATATGAACATGCCGGAAAAATCCGGTATCGACGTGGTGAAGGCGTTGAGATTCATGGATACTGAAAGCCAGTTACCGGTGATTATGCTTACCGCTGACGCCAACAGTTTTCTCACCAAGCCGGTTGATGCACGTGTGCTACTGGAAAAGGTTGCGGTCCTGACCCGCAGCAGAGCGGTCAAAACTAAACAAACACCAGTCTCGGGCAAAGCTGCAAAAATCTTATCGCCCGCAAGCAGGGTCAAACAGTCGCCCTGGTTTGATGAAAATATTTTGCGTGAGTTGTCTAACCTGGGTGAGGGCGTGAGCTTTGTGCAGGGATTGGTCAATGGATTTCGTCATGACGGCAAACAGCATCTGCTTAACATCAAACAGGCCGAGCAGGACGATTATCCCAGGTACCGCGAGAGCCTGCACGCTTTGAAAGGGTCAGCCACTGAACTCGGTGCTAACAAACTGGTTGATATATGTCTGCAGGGAGAGGCCTTGAAACCCTACGACATTGGCACAGAAAAAATGCGGCAAATTAACCGTAAGGTTGAAGAAATCTTTAACCTTACGGTCAACGCGCTTGAACAATCAGTTTCGGATCAGTCGTTACTGAGTCCGAATAACCCTGACTAGGCTTCCGCAACCATGCGGGTGTCCTGACGCTTCACCAGACGCTGCATCATCTTGAGATCTTTTGCCGTTAAATTTAACGCGGCATCTGCCCAGATTTCTGCGATATCCAGTAATTCTTGCATTGTGACCGGATTGGTCGCGTCCTTGACCTTGCGCATTGCGCGCATCGTATTGGGACTACGCTGTGTCTGTTTGGCATGTTTGTATACGGCCATTTCACCTTCACCTTTTTCGGCCAGGATATCGACCACGCCCATTTCGTGCATTTCCTCGGCACTGTAAATTTTACCACTCAGGATCATCTGTTCAGCTTTTTGCGGTCCAATTTTACGTGACAACAGTGAATAGGCGCCCATGCCCGGGAACAGGTTGAACAAGACTTCGGGTAATCCGATCTTGGTGCCACGCTCCGCAATTACCAGGTTACTGGATAGTGCAGCCTCGAAGCCGCCACCCAGAGCATCACCCTGAATCAACGAAATCGTTGTGAGATCCTGGTTGTGGTGGTACATGTTGCGGTAGAGAATATCAATACAATGAGCAGCATATTGATACAGACCATCGCGATCGCGTGTGTTGATCATGCGAGTGAACAGGTTCAGGTCGCCACCAAGGTTGAAAATGCCACTCACGTCAGAGCCTACAACCAGGAAATCATACTTATCACCATCGCTGGTAATCATTTCCTGCTCAACACCGGCAAGGTAAGTGTCCAGTTCATTCAACAGTGTTGGTGTGAAACAGGGACGAGGTTCTCCGCTCATCAAAAACCAGCCGATCTTGTAGCGGGCATCATAATGAGTTTTAAGCTGTTCAAATTCGCCTGTGCGGGTATTGGTCAGTGTACGGGTTGATTGGTCGATATGCGCTATATTGTTCATTAGAATTACTCCTATGGAGGTTAAATTGGTACCAGGCTAAATACTGACAATCGATACCAAACGGGTGAAGGTTGTTATTACTTCGTTAAAAAAACACGTATTACTACTTATGTTTATATCTTATATCCTTAGAATGCAAACTATTGTAGACAATCAATATAAATTCTGCTGCCACTGATTGGCGCGAAATTATTCACCTGGACGTACCGCTATCGTCATTCCGAGCCAATAAAATCAGCTGGCGACCCATAGGTGTTGTGGTCAAGCCCAACCGGATACTCGGCTAAAAACATTGTTCAAATTCGATGGGCGTAAGACCGCCCAACGTCGTGTGCAGGCGGCGTCTTGTCTCAGCAGTTTCCCTTGCGGCTCATTGAACATGCCATGCAGTAGCAGCGACTAGTAGGCAAGACTGGCGTACTGGTTCCCTCGGTCAGAGTGGTGCAGTAACCCTCCGCCATATACGAAAGAGCCCGGCCTTGCGCCGGGCTTATTCATTCATCGGTTATCTAAATAGCCAGAAAATTCTTAACGCCAGTAAAAATAATCTGGGCGGCGATGGCAGCAACAAAAAGACCTGTCAGCTTGGTCAGAATAACCAGCCCCTGCTGGCCAATAATACGTTCTACTTTGCCAGCTAGAAGCAGGATAATCCCGACACTGAGAATTGCGCACAAGAGCGCTGCCATCGCGATCAGGCCATCAAATCCACCACCGGTCTCCGTACCCATGACCAGCAGTGCACCGATAGCACCAGGTCCAACAGTGATTGGAATGGCAAGAGGTACAACAGCAATGTTGTCATCATCTTGTTGCTTCACGCTGCTGGATGGGCCCTGCACCATATTGATAGCGGAGAGGAACAGGATTGATCCGGCACCGATACGGAAGGCATCAATAGTGATCCCGAAAAGGGTGAAAATATATCCACCAAACTGGTAAAGCACAAAGCTGGCAATCAAGACCGCTAGTGTGACTTTGATTGCCGTTGCTTTTTTCTGCCGGGAGTCAAAACTGCGTGTCATGGAAACGAAAACCGAGACCACGAAAAACGGCGTCAGGATCAGAAATAGCTTCAGATAGGTATTGATGAATATAGTCATGGCTGAGGATTCCATGGTGCTGATTCCTGGCTAAAAATGGGCAGGTCTGTGAGTATACTGTG
>NZ_MPRK01000024.1 GCF_002021095.1 Solemya elarraichensis gill symbiont
CAGGGCGTCCGGGGCAATAAAGGCTGTCGAAGATCGAGTGTAAAAGGGCGACTTGGATGTCCCGTTTTACATCACGAGATCAAAGACACGCTTGTTTCACTGGTCAGTCTGGACGAGGTTTCATAAAGGGAGAAATACTCGCGTTTGAGTCTCTCGACTATGTCTTGATATTTGTTTGAAATGTCATTTTCTATGATTTCGTCATCGCGGATAGCAAACAGCTGGGTCTCTTCACCTGCTGATGCAAAAGGCGAGTAACGCAGGACATAGTTATCCTTGAGATAGAGGCTTTCGTAGCGGTTACTGCTGATAGCACCAGCATTGGGCTTGTTTTGACTCAGCAGGCTGTTTCCCAGGCCGCTGTAATTGTGATCGCCATCAATTAATTGCAGGATGGTTGGAATGATATCTACCTGGCTTTCGTAGTGGTCGGGATGTTGTTGCCACTCTGTATTCATAGCTTCAAGAGCCGGACTGTAGAAAAACAACGGTACCCGGATGCGTTCCATCATGCCCTTGCCATAAAGTACGCTTGTGTGGTCAGCCACGATCACAAACAGGGTGTCTTCAAATGAAGGGCTCTTCTCCCTGAATGCCTTGATAAATGCTTCAATGCTTTGGTCTAGATAGTGGAAGCTGTTAGTGCGTTTATTCTTGAAAGGCGTGGCAGCATCATCCGGTACCTGCCATGGTGAGTGCGTGGTGGCAGTGATCAGGTGTGCAGTAAATGGCGTCTCGATATCGGCCAGAATATCAGCTGCTTCACGTAAAAATATACCATCAAATATGCCTAGGGCATTGCTGTATTCAGGCATCACCTCTTCGCCGCCCAGACGTTTCTCGAAGTCGAGGTAATCCACCGACTCATAACCCTGGTTGCGCATGAAACTGCTGAAGACTTCCCGTCGGTTATGGAAGGCGTGCATCGAGAAGTGACCGTAGCTATCGGACCCCAGGAGATGTGGAAGAGAACCGAAATATCCATTTACCTCTACCGGCAGGAAATACTTCCAGTTCTGATTAAAGAAGGCCTTGTGAACACCAGTGGTGGTCGAAAAAACGGCACCATCTGTTGCGTTGAAGCTTTGCACTACATTGTCAAAATAGAGTCCTTTTTTACTCAGTTGGTTGAGAAAAGGGGTGATTTCTAAACCTTCTTGCTGGCGTCCAATGATCGACTGACTCAATCCCTCTACTTGAATAATGATCACATTCTTCAGGCCAAGTTCCGGCTTTTGTTCCAGCTTATGCAATAGCGGGTAGTTCTCATTCAGACTGTTATTTCCCAGTAGCTCCTTACTCAAGGAGAGAGCTTCAATGCGGTCTATGCGATCGACTTTATCTGAAGACATACCGGTCAGGGTTGCGGGTAGATAAAAGCGGACAAAATCATGCAGCGGGTTCACGACTGCCTGGTTGGCCTGGTAGCCATCAAAATTCATGTAGAACTGGCTGGTGGTTGGATATGGAATCCAGCCAAGTGACCAGTGTTTTTTGACTGGATGGGCAAGCGGGTCAAGTGTCGACAACGAGAGAAGAAGGATTAGCAGGAGTGCGTGCCTGAAACGTGGGCGAGGTTTCCAGAGATCAAGCTTCGTATGCGGTAGGTGGCGTGTTGCTTTGTGTGAAAAGTAGGAGAATACAATAGCCGCCAGTATGCTCGTGGAGATCAGCACTAGATGCAGTTGCAGAAATGGGGAGATGGCGATCAGAATCTCTTCTGGACTGGTGATGTTCGCCAGGAACATTTCCCACAAATGTTGATCACGTTCGGTGATAAAAAGCAGGTTGGAAAATGCCAGAAGTAAATGGATGAATGTTAATGCCACGATGATGGATGCGAAGGCGCGCAAACGAAAGTAGCGTGTCAGAAGAAAAAGGATTGTCACTACCGCAAGTTCGATGGCAACAAGGGCGGCGTCAAGTCGCATTCCATACAGGTATATCAGCATGGCATCGTCGTGTGTTGTGCCTGGGGATATAAGCTGAATAAAGATCACTCGATAGACAAAGTAGATAGCCAGTGTAACCAATAGAAACGCTATGGAAAGAATGGTTGTTGCCATCTTGGCGCGAGGCTGAAAGTAGTCGGGTTGCTTGTGGCCGGGAGTTGTTGTCATGAGATATTTCTGATTGTTCAGAGTTGCCTGAAAAGTGAGTTGATTGTTATCTGTCTAACTTGCAAAGGTATTGAGGTAATTCGGAACCGTTATGATTTGTTCTAACGGATATGGTCAGTCGCGTTTCCAGTGGCCGCTCTTGCCACCCTTCTTCTCAAGCAGGGCAATCTCGCCAATGACCATACCGCGGTCAACAGCCTTGCACATGTCATAGATAGTCAGGGCCGCTACTGACGCTGCGGTCAGTGCTTCCATCTCGACACCTGTGGGGCCAACTGTTTTACAGGTGGCGAGTATGTGTACCGAGTGATTGATTTCGTCCGTGGTCAGTTCGACAGTGACGGAGGAGAGTTGCAGCGGGTGACATAGGGGGATCAGTTCCCAGCAGCGTTTGGCAGCCTGTATGCCTGCGATACGTGCGGTTGCCAGCACATCCCCTTTCTTGTGGTTGCCTTCGATGATCAGCTTCAGGGTCTCAGGCAGCATGCTGACCTGACCGCTGACTGTTGCCTCACGTACCGTTGCCTGCTTGGCCGAGACATCGACCATGACTGCGTCACCCTTGTCATTAATATGTGTCAATTTGCTCATGAGATAAGTCCGCTGAATGGATAGAAGCTGACACTGTCACCTGCAGTGACGGTTTTGTGTTCGCCAATCTCGACGAAGCCGTGCGCCCATGAAGTCGAGGAGAGTACGCCTGAACCCTGGTTAGGATAGAGTATCGCGGTTTGGCGTCCTTGTGCGTCTGTCTGCAGTTGTGCACGCACGAACTCGCGGCGCATGCCTGATTTCTTCCAGTCGAAACCTGCGCTGACCTGGTACGAAACCGGCATCACATCCTCGCGTCGCTGCATGGTCAGCAGGAAGGGTCGCGCCAACAGGCAGAAAGTGGAGAAGACGGAGACCGGGTTCCCGGGCAGGCCGATAACCGGCGTATCGTTGACCTGGCCAAAGACGACCGGTTTTCCCGGTTTGATGGCGACGCGCCAGAAGTCGATTTTGCCGAGAGATTCGAGGGCTGCACGGACATGATCTTCTTCACCGACCGAGACACCGCCGCTGGTGATGATGCAATCAGACTCCGAGGCAGCCTGCTTGAATGTTTCTATGGTGGCGTCAAGCGCATCTTCAGTAATGCCGAGGCTCACCAGTTCGCAGCCACATGCGTTGAGTAACGCATTGAGTACAGACTGGTTTGAGTTGTAGATTTGGCCTGGCTCAAGCGGCTTGCCCGGTTGCACCAGTTCACTGCCGGTAAAGAATGTAGCGACACGCACGCGCCTGTAGACCTCGACTTCACCGATACCAACCGAGGCAGCAAGTCCGATATCCTGTGGCAGCAGTCTGCGGCCTTTTTTTAATATGGTCTCATCACGGGTAATGTCTTCACCCCTGCTGCGAATATTCTGTCCTGCCTTGATCTCGCCACAGAAGGAGACACTGCCATCCTCTCCGGTCGAGGCGTTCTCCTGCATCACCACTGCATCAGCATTTGCGGGAATAAAGGCCCCCGTGAAGATGCGTGCGGCAGTACCGGCTTCAAGGGGTTCGGGAGAGATGCCTGCAGGAATGCGCTGAGAGATTCTCAATGACTCTCCCTTGTAGTCTGCGTTGGCAATAGCATAACCATCCATGGCGCTGTTATCTGCCGGTGGTACATCGATACCTGACACGAGATCGGCTGCGAGAATTCGGCCGGCTGCATCATGTAGTGAAACTGTTTCTGTTTCGCTTACTCCGGGCGCTGCACGCAGCAGAGCGTCGAGTGCTGATTCCAGAGGTTGTAATTTTTCTCTGGAGTTATCACAATCGCAGCTGTTGTTCTGATCACGGGTGCTTGTTGTCATATCGATTTCATTCACAGGGAGTCTCTTTGGCTGCAATCTTACGCGATTCCTGCCAACAGGGCACAGGGTGATAATAGGATTTTCTTTCGTAAAGCAACAGATAGGCTTGCAAAGAGAAACCAATTCGTGTTCAATATTAGGGTATTCCCTAATGATAAGAAACGGCCACTTACAGGCGGTTCTCCGGTCACGGCACAATTAATAATGAGAGCATTACGTGATGATTAAGCAGCGTACTTTGAAAAACAGCATTAAGGCGACTGGTGTTGGCCTTCATTCGGGTGAGAAGGTGCTGCTGACATTGCGCCCCGCGGCCCCTGATACAGGAATTGTTTTTCGACGTCTTGATTTTGATGCACCTGTCGATATCGAGGCACGTGCAGAAAACGTTGGTGACACGAGCCTTTCGACTTCTCTTGTGAATGATGAGGGCGTGCGGGTATCGACTGTCGAACACCTGCTCTCCGCATTTGCCGGTCTTGGTATTGATAATGCATTTGTTGATGTCAGTGCGGCAGAAATTCCAATCATGGATGGTAGTGCTGCACCCTTTGTATTCCTGATCCAGTCAGCTGGTATCGTTGAGCAGAATTCTGCCAAGCGTTTTATACGTATCAAAAAGCCTATTGAGGTCACGGACGGTGACAAGCGGGCCTCGTTTGAACCTTTCGATGGTTTCAAGGTGAGTTTTGGTATCGAGTTCGATCACCCTGCTTTTGTTGAGCGTCCTGCTTTTGCATCCATCGATTTCTCCTCCACCTCTTTTGTACGCGAAGTCAGCCGTGCACGCACATTTGGTTTTTTGCGCGAGATCGAGGCTTTGCGAGAGATGAACCTCGCACTGGGCGGAAGCCTGGATAATGCTGTTGTAGTCGATGAGTATCGAATTATCAATGAAGATGGCCTGCGTTACGACGACGAATTCGTCAAGCACAAGATCCTTGATGCGATCGGCGATCTCTACCTGTTGGGGCATAGCTTGATTGGACATTTCAACGGCTACAAATCGGGGCATGCGCTCAACAATAAATTGCTGCGTGAGTTGCTGGTTCAGCAGGATGCCTGGGAAGAGGTGACTTTTGACGAGGAGGCAAATGCGCCAATCTCCTACGCCAGGCCGGCGACACCGGAGACAGCATAGCTTCTAGTGTTTCGGTCTTACTGCTTGAGCCAGGCGTTTCAGAATGGCATCGAGTTCAGGATCTGAAGACTGGCCGATGGACGACTCGATGAGATCGGCAGCCCGGTCTGAGTGACGGGCAGCAGAGGTGGTTCTAGTCGTGATTTTTTGTTGTGTACGCGAAGCCTGTACCTTGCACGATATATAGCGTACCTCCAGTTTTTCTGCTAGCTTTTTAGATATGAGTCGCATTCTGCTCGCCCATGCGGGTGAGTTAAGATAGATAATCATTGTCCCCTTTTGCTGGTGGACATTGACGCAGTGGGAGGCTAGCTCCGCGGGAAGCATTTGTCGTAGCTGGATCAAACGGTTATGATCGGCATCCGCCTCCTGCAGAAGTTTTTTGATGGATGGCGCCTTACGCAGGATTTGCCGCAGGCTCTTGGGCTCTTTTTTCATGGATGATTTAGTGTGTTCAGATTTATAATTAATCAGGACGACCGGCGTTTACTAAGTCGGCTTAATTACATGGTGACATCTTTGATCGCAAAAAAGAACCGCATATGCATAGGATCTATTGTATCGCTGGTACTTGTGCTTGCTGTTGTAGGCGCAATTAGTGGCGGTGTTGGAGCAATGCTTGGCTATGAGCGCGGTCTTGACCAGGCGTCCCCTGAAATGCTGACCAAGATAGAACTGCTTCAGCATAATCTCAATGAGGATCGCCAGACCGTGATGAAAGCACAGGCGCGTGCCGAGGATGAACTCGATGCGCTAGCGGTCAGGCTTGGATTTATTCAGGCGCAGGTAATGCGTCTTGAGGCTGTTGGTGAGCACCTGGTTGGCGTTGCCGAACTCGATGAGAGTGAGTTTATTTTTGGCCAGGAGCCGGGTCTTGGCGGACTTGATAACGGCAGTGACGGCGAGAGCGAATCAGGTATTCGACTTTTAGTGGAACTGGATAATTTCGAGGCCCTGCTGAAGCAGCAGGAGTACCAACTGACACTTCTTGAAGAAGTGTTGATGAATAAGGATGTACTCAGGGAGATCATGCCTTCCGGTCTGCCTGTTAATAAGGGCGGCTGGATCTCTTCAGGTTTCGGCAGTCGCATCCACCCGATTTCCGGCAAGCGGAAAATGCACCTGGGAGTCGATTTTCCGGGCAGGAGAGGCACAGAAATTCTTGCAGTAGCTCCTGGTATTGTCACCAAGTCCAAGTATGTGAGCGGCTATGGCTACATGGTTGAGATTCGCCATGCCGATGGTTACCTGACTCGCTATGCACACAACAGCAAGCTGTTGGTTGGCAAGGGAGACCTGATTGAAAAGGGTGAGACCATCGCTCTAATGGGAAGCACCGGTTCGGCTACTGGCACTCACCTGCACTTCGAGGTGCGCAAGGACGGTGTTGCGGTCAATCCTAAAAAATTCATCAAGCACGTCGACAAATCCTGAATCTGTTGCCCGGCACATATTCCAGCCGGGAGATCACTTCTGTCAGAAATCGCCAGTTTCGGCTAAGTTATGCGATTTCCTCCTGTTTTTTGGCAAAACAGCCCCAATCTTCGTGTCTCATGGCCGCGAATACGGTATCATCAGCGGCTGAAATTTGTGACGGATAGATAATGGCAAAGCTACTTTCCAAGATATTTGGCAGCCGTAATGACCGGCTGGTCAAACGCATGCGCAAGACTGTTGCGCAAATCAATCAGCTCGAACCTCAATTTGAGGCACTTTCCGATGAGCAGCTGAAGGCGAAAACCGGTGAATTCAGGGAGCGCCACGAGGCGGGCGAGTCACTGGATGCACTGATGCCAGAGGCATTTGCTGCCGTGCGCGAAGCGAGCACCCGCGTGCTTGGTATGCGCCACTTTGATGTGCAAATGATTGGCGGCATGGTTCTGCACGATGGCAAGATTGCCGAGATGCGTACCGGTGAGGGTAAGACACTTGTTGCAACCCTGGCTGTCTATCTCAATGCGCTGGATGGCAATGGTGTACATGTTGTTACCGTCAACGACTACCTGGCTCGCCGCGATGGTGAGTGGATGGGGCGCCTGTATAATTTTCTTGGTCTCTCACTGGGCATCATCCAGTCGTCCGGCCTGAATCCCGACCAGGCATCTTTTCTCTTCGATGCTGATTACAAGGGTGCCGAGGGTGGCTATCTTCACCTGCGCTACTCAACACGCAAAGAGGCCTATGCGGCCGACATTACCTACGGCACGAACAACGAGTACGGTTTCGATTACCTGCGTGACAACATGGCCTTCTATGCAGAGCAGCGTGTTCAGGGCTCTCGCAGTTTTGCGGTGGTTGACGAGGTTGACTCGATCCTTATCGACGAGGCCAGGACACCTCTTCTTATCTCGGGGCCTGCCGAGGGTGATCAGGAAATCTATACCCGCATCGACAAGCTGATTCCGGCCCTGACACGCCAGGACCCGATCACGAATGAAGATGGCGAGCCGGATTTTGGTCCGGGCGACTACTCGGTGGACGAGAAAGCACGCCAGGTTTTCCTCAGTGACGAGGGGCATGAGCATATCGAACAGAGGCTGGCAGATGCTGGCATGCTGGATCCGGAAACCAGCCTTTACGATACGCAGAATATAATGCTGATGCATCATGTCAACGCGGGACTGCGTGCACATGTGTTGTTCCAGAAGGACGTCGACTACATTATTCAAAACGGTGAAATTGTCAGCGTTGACGAGTTTACCGGTCGTACCATGCCTGGACGCCGCTGGTCCGAGGGTCTGCACCAGGCGATAGAGGCGAAAGAGCGTGTAACGATCCAGAAAGAAAACCAGACTCGCGCATCGCTCACCTTCCAGAACTTTTTCCGTCTCTACGACAAGCTCTCTGGTATGACAGGCACGGCCGATACCGAGGCGTTCGAATTACAGTCGATCTACGGTCTTGAGGTGGTAGTCATTCCGACCAACAAGCCAATGACGCGCGATGATCGTGCTGACCTGGTCTACCTGACGCCGGATGAGAAGTACGAGGCGATTATCGAGGATATTCGCGACTGCGTGAAACGTGGTCAGCCCTCGCTGGTTGGTACCGCTTCTATCGAGGTTTCTGAACTGATCTCGAAAATGCTCAATCAACGCAAGATTCCACACCAGGTGCTCAACGCGAAACAGCACGAGCGCGAGGCGCACATTATCGAGGATGCTGGTCGCCCGGGTGCGGTAACTATCGCAACCAACATGGCAGGTCGTGGTACCGATATTGTTCTTGGTGGAAGCCTTGACGCTGAATTACAGGCGCTGAGTGATGATGCTTCCGATGCCCAAAAGGAGACGATCGAGTCAGAGTGGCAGAAGCGTCATGCAACGGTCCTTGAGGCTGGTGGTTTACATGTAATTGGTACAGAGCGCCACGAATCACGCCGTGTCGATAATCAGCTGCGTGGCCGTTCGGGACGTCAGGGTAATGCTGGTTCAAGCAGGTTCTATCTCTCGTTGCAGGACAGCCTGATGCGTATCTTCGCATCTGAGCGTGTTTCCGGCATGATCCAGAAGCTGGGCATGGAGAAAGGCGCGGCAATTGAACACCCATGGTTTAACAAGGTGATTGAGAATGCCCAACGCAAGGTTGAGGGGCGCAACTTCGATATTCGTAAGCAACTGCTCGAATACGATGATGTCGCCAATGATCAGCGTAAAGTGGTCTATTCGCAGCGCAACGACCTGATGGATATGGACGATGTCTATGACACCGTCCTGGCAATGCGCGAGGAAGTGCTCAACGACAGTATCAGTCTCTATATTCCACCGCAGAGTCTTGAAGAGCAGTGGGAAGTGCCCGGCCTCGAAGAAGCGCTGAAACGTGAATTCGCACTGGAAGCCCCGCTACAGAAGTGGCTTGACGAAGACCACGATCTGCACGAGGAGACATTGCGGGATCGACTGCTGGAGATGCTCAACACGATTTACGACAAGAAAGTCGAGCTGGCCGGTGCCGAGCAGATGCGCAATTTCGAAAAAGGCATCATGCTCGAGACGCTGGATACGCACTGGAAAGAGCACCTTGCGGCGATGGATTACCTGCGCCAGGGAATTCACCTGCGTAGTTATGCACAGAAAAATCCCAAGCAGGAGTACAAGCGCGAGGCATTCGATATGTTCTCGGCAATGCTCGATACGATCAAGGTCGATGTCGTCAAGACGCTGTCACTGGTTCGTATCCAGCAACAGGCTCCGCTGGATGTACCGCATGAAGAGCCACAGCAAATGGAGTTCATGCACCAGGAGTTCAAAGGCCTTGATGACAGTGCTGGTGCTGCTACAGAATCAGAACCATCGGGTGAAGAGCATCAGCCATTTGTGCGTGATGAGCGCAAGATCGGCCGCAACGAGCCGTGCCCGTGTGGCTCCGGCAAGAAATACAAGCAGTGCCACGGTAAGCTCTCCTGAGGAAGCCCTTGTATGACAGTCTCTGACAAGGTTTACCCGGTTGCCGGTATCAGGTTGGCGAGTGTTGCAGCAGGTATTCGCTACAGCGGACGTGATGACCTGGTTGCAATCGAGCTGGCCGATAACGCCACGGTAGCTGCTGTATTTACCCGCAACGCCTTTTGTGCGGCCCCCGTGACAGTTGCGCGTGAACACATTGAAGCCGGTACGCCAAGATACCTGCTGGTAAATTCCGGCAATGCCAATGCAGGCACCGGTGATAATGGCCTGCGAGCAGCCCGTGAAAGCTGCAAGTCGCTGGCTGCCGCAGCCGGTTGCGCACTCAACCAGGTCGCGCCATTCTCTACCGGTGTGATTGGAGAGGATCTCAATACGCAGGCAATAGCTGCGGCTGTTCCTTCACTGCTTGAAGGCTTGCAAGAGGCAGGCTGGGAGCGTGCGTCACAGGCTATCATGACGACTGATACGGTCGCCAAGCTGGTAAGCAGAAGAGTCACTGTTGGTGACAGCGAAGTAACGGTCACCGGCATGGCAAAGGGTTCTGGCATGATCCGTCCTGACATGGCAACCATGCTTGCCTATGTCGCCACCGATGCAGCGATATCCAGGACACTGTTGCAGCAGTGCCTTAATGAGGCGGTCGCTCCAAGTTTCAACAGCATTACCGTCGATGGCGATACCTCGACCAATGACGCCTGCGTCCTGATTGCCAGCGGCTGCAGCGATGTCGTGGTTGATGACCTTGACAGTTCCGCCGGTGTTGCTGTGCGCTCAGCAATTCTCGATGTCTGCATGGAGCTCGCAAGATCTATCGTCAGGGATGGAGAAGGCGCAACTAAACTGGTCGAGATTCATGTTAGCGGTGCTGCAAGCGATGAGGAGGCGAAGAGCGTTGCCTACACGGTTGCGCATTCACCGTTGGTCAAGACGGCAATGTTTGCCAGTGATCCGAACTGGGGACGTATCCTTGCAGCTGTTGGCAGGGCGGGTGTTGAGAATCTCGATCTTGATGCCGTACGTATTCTGCTTGATGATGTACTGATCGTTTCAGGCGGCGGACGTGACTCCGGTTATACCGAGGAGGCAGGGCAGGCCGTCATGGACAAGGATGCCTACACCATTCATATTGAACTGGGGCGTGGTGAGGCGAGTAGTCTCGTGCTGACCTGCGACCTGTCGTTCGACTACGTCAAGATCAATGCCGAGTATCGAAGCTGATTTGATCGCTCGCTCACTATCCCTATGTTACATGTCGCTGTAGCAGTCATCCGCGACCGGGCGGGACATATCCTGCTCTCGCGCCGTCCCAATGATAAACATCTCGGCGGGTTATGGGGGTTTCCCGGCGGCAAACTTGAAGCTGGCGAATCCCTTGCAGATGGCCTGAAGCGCGAAATTGACGAGGAGCTGGGCATCCGGATTGAGACGCACCGCCCCCTGATACAGGTCAGACATGCGTATCCTGATCGTCACGTGCTGCTTGATGTTCATCTTGTTGAGCGTTGGCATGGTGAGGCATCCGGACGAGAGGGGCAGGAGATCGCCTGGGTTGATCCCGATTCCCTATCAGGCTATCAACTACCTCCTGCCGACAAGCCAATTGTTACAGCGTTGAACTTGCCCTCCCGCTACCTTGTGACTCCACCTGGTATAGGCAGCATTGAATTGATGCATCGCCTCGATCTTATTTCTGCAAAAGCATCTCAACAGGAGATGACCCTGTTACAGTTGCGCCTTCCTGAACGCAGTTATGCGCAAGTGGTCGAAATTGCTCAACAGCTGCTGGACCGCCATGCAGCACTTGCGTTATTGGTAAAAGAGGTTGAGATGGCCGGTCAGCTTGGGTGCGGTGTGCATCTGCGAGCAGCTGATCTGATGGTACTCGAGCGGCGTCCATTGCCATCTGCCCAATTGGTTGCTGCCTCTTGTCATACGCCTGAAGAGCTCAGGCAGGCAGTAGCACTGAATGTCGATTTTGTGACTCTCTCCCCGCTGCAGAGAACGCAATCACATCCACATGCATCACCACTTGGCTGGGATAAGTTTGGCCAAATGGTTGATGATGTTACTATGCCTGTTTATGCGCTAGGTGGTATGAGCGAGTCTGACATTGAGCGGGCGTGGCAAGCAGGCGCCCAGGGTGTTGCGGGTATCAGCGGGGTTTGGCCGATTCTATAAAGACGCACTTGGTTAACTCAAAGGTGACTGATTCAGTTGTTTGTGTGGGGCGTTCCTTAAAGCTGTCCACTTTCAGGAAACGTACACTGAACCTGTGTTTTCCACCACTGACTTCAGCTATCAGTCCAAGTCTGACGGGTATGCTGACGCGCAGCATCTGCACGGGTATCTTCCTGTCGAGTGATTGCTGGAAGAAACCCTGTTCGGCAACTTCCTTGACGGGCCTGCTGCTGGTCCTGATCAGGTCAATGAGCAGGGCGGCAGAATTCTGCAGCGGTTCAAGAGGAGCCATCCACTCCTTCAACTGGCTGCAGCGGATTTTTGCGCTTTGCTGTAGCCAGAGATTGTATACCGGCATATCAAAGTCACAGCTCCCGCCCGGTATTGAAGTTCTCTGCATGATCGATTTGAGTAATTCGTGATCACGCAGCTCCTGTCCAAGCTGGCAGGAGATGTTATGCAGTCCGCTGAGGTTATGTTCGAGCTGACTGACAACAGAATCAAGTCGACTCATGTCGACATCCGAGTGTTGACTGATGCGCACCAGGTTGGTCATGTGGCGCTCAAGTTCCTTGATGACTTCTGACTTGATATCCGAGCGCGAAAGAATCGCAGAAATCTGTAACAGGACATTGACGGCAACACGTGAGTCAACCTCTTCCTCACGCGGCTGAAATACGGAAAGCTGGTCGAACAGGTGCGCAAGACGCAGCAAAAGACGCGTGCGTTCGTTGATAGGATGTTCGAATGTAATATTCTTTGCCACTTTTTCAGCAGTATCCTGAATACAGTCCTGTCATAGCTATTGTGCTGGATTTATTCCCTAAAGAAAAGCGGCCTTATTTACTTGAGGTCGTCCGGCTTAATTGGGTGTAGTACTTATGCAGTTCTTCAACCTTCTGCTTCAGTGCATCGATGCTGCCATCATTGGTGATGACATCGTCTGCAACTGCAAGCCGGGCCTGGCGATCCGACTGTGCCGCAACTATTTTTCTGGCAGCTTCTCCGGATAATTTGTCGCGTTCCATCAGTCGTGCCAGTTGTTGCTGTAGCGGGGCATCAACGACGAGAATGCGATCAAGCTTATATGGGTAACGGGTTTCTGTCAGAAGGGGGATGGCAACAATGACGTAGTTTGCGTCAGATGCTGCAATGCGTTCATAGACATGCTGCCTGATCGCCGGGTGGAGTAACTCCTCGAGAGCGATGCGTTCCTCGCTGTTATTGAAAACACGTTGGCGCAGCTTTTTCCGGTCGAGTGCTTTCGACTGGTCAAGAACATCTTCACCAAAGTGTTCGCTGATCTGTTTCAGCAGCGGGCTGCCGGGTTCTACCAGTTCTCTGCTGACAAGGTCCGTATCAATGACCTCAACACCGAGTTTTTCGAACAGTTCAGTGACAACCGATTTACCGCTGGCAATGCCGCCAGTCAGTGCAACTCGTAACATGCTAAGCGAGGCCTGAGATGCGCAGGTACCAATCGTTGATCTCGTTGCCCCAGAAGAGGGCGGTGAG
>NZ_MPRK01000230.1 GCF_002021095.1 Solemya elarraichensis gill symbiont
GTTGTTCTTCCTGGATCTCAGCTGAGATCGAAATGAGGTAGTCATGCTCTTTCGCATGGAGCGAGCCGAGCATAAAACTACTGCTCAGTATGCAGAGCAGCAGCATGGACAATATTTTTCTGGGATTCATGTCTTCACTCAAATATGGGAAATGACGGACTTAAGGGCGCCTCGAATATTCCCAATATATCATGGCATATCTCGATTCTTTGCCGGAATTCCAATTTTTACTCGAATTCGAGGCACGGACACCATTTTAACTGATCATTATTTGATCAATTTACACCGTCCAGGCGGACCAATCCACTGGCATCATGCACCAACCTCATCAAAATAACTCCAGCGCTTCATCAGTTGAAGCCCCCTCAATGCCTAAATCGCCGAGATCAGCATCCCACTGCCGTCTTTCTCCAATAACAACCATATCGCCAAGAGCAGCATCAGCCGCCGCTAGACCAGGAATACCTGCTGTATTGGAGACCGCAGTCTCAGCGGTTCCGTTCAGTGCGATATTAATCTCGCTGGTAGTGACTCTCCATGCAATCTTTGCTGCCTGATTAATTCCCGGTGTTCGTTCTACTGTTGTTGATACGGAAACTGAAGAGGCGGCATTCACCACTGTCAAAGTGATAACGTCTCTGTCCGCACCACTGGTATCTAGCGTGACAGCAATGCGATTGTCTGAATCAACACTCCAGTCATATAGCGTCTGCTCTGTAGCCGAGCCTGTATCTGCGTAGATGAGATTGAAATCAAGCGACCAGCTCATTGTGCTGCTTGAGTATGGAATGCTTGCTGCGTTTTCATGTAAGGTTTCTGCTGCGCGAGTGACGGTTGCAGAGGTAGTAGGTATGTAGCTTGATGGGGTTGCGCCTGCTTCCAGCATCGCCCCTGAGAATAACAAATCCTCACCTGTTACACCCAGATAAATCGGACGACCTTTTGAGTATGAAATGCCTGTGCCATTACTTGAGCCAAAAATGAAATAACCGTTTGCGCCTCCGCCAGTTTGTCCTGAGACAAAAATACGGTAAACACCTGAACCGTAATCCTCTATTCCATAAAGGGCTATAGTTGCACCCACAGAGTTCGTTTCAACTAACGTCCCTGTTATTAAGTCAAATACGGCAGTAACAAATGCTTCTGATACGTGAGAAAAATAATGGATAAATGCATACTTCGCCGCATCATCCTTGACGAATACTGAAGCACAATAGTTCTGGTCTGATAACGCACCAACAGACTGGAAAACTTCATGCCTATTGACGTCTGCATCCACACTCAAGCGGTCAAAAGAAAGCCCATTAATAGTCTCTACTGCTGAATCAATGGTTACTGCGCCTTTCGTCCATGTGGTTGTCAGGTCTTCAGACTGCAGGGCAAGATTCATCCTGGCATCAGTCTCAACCAACACCCCTTCATTCACCCATGATGAAGTCCTGAAGTCATAAATATGGTGTCCACGACGAGGGAGATAGACTGCTGCTGTGGTGGTGGGGACGTAAGAGTCTGACCGGTCAGGGTTGTCTACCATGCCGCCGAGGTCTGAACGGTAGAGGTGTGCGCCCCATACTAATATGTCTAGTGTATCATCGCCTCCATAAGTCGCCGAGTCACGCGCTCCAATCTGTATTGCGAACTTACCATCACTATCGTTGGTGACGGTCATAAGCGTCCAGGTTGGACCTATTGACTGCTCCAAGACTACTACAGACAGATCACTGCAATAGATCATTACATTTTGAGCAGAACCCGTATTAGACTTAACAAACACACTGAAGGTGTGCTGTGCTACGTCAGTATCAATAGAAGTTTTACCAACTAAAGAATAGTCTCCTGATGCCGTGCCTGCGCCTTTATCAAACTGTATCCTGTCTGCTGTTTCAGTTCCATCCGGGGCTGTTCCGGCTTTGGCTGTTACAGTAGGGGTAGAGCCCGTGCCGCCGTATATTTTATCCCACCATGCATTATCAAATGTCTCACTATGCAGGGCGATGTTATGCGGACACCACTTCAGTTTGCCATCACTGTCCACCATCGTGGAAAGAGAGGTAGAAGCGTGGGTTATCGCTGCTGGGAAGCCTGTCTCGCTTCCACCAGTGCGGTAGTACGCATTATCGAAGTCGAAGACGAGCTTGGGCTTGTGAGAGCCTATTGCGTATTTGTCAACAGGGATGCCTCCAACCCTGCCTAACTGTCCCAGTTGTCCCAGCTGACCTAAATTCATTATTCAATTCTCTCGACCTTAGTCGCCTTGTATTTGTATATCCATCCCTTTTTTTGATTAGGAGGCCTATTATTGATTCTATCATGGTCGCTCTCCTTATTGGCGGTCATCGCCGGATGATCTGCAGCTTCATAAGCTTTCAAAAGTGCATCCTTCTGCCTATAAAACCTGTTTAGAATCGGCGACCTACGCTTATTATACTCTGTCCAAGGCCCTTCATCTGGAGGAGGACCCAAAGCGTCAAGACCGTCATTCAAGGTCTTGCTTATGGCCATAAGGCCTTTATCCAAATCACCCTCTCTGGTCTGCTCAGCAATAGCTGTACCAGCCATTGATGCAAGCAGGATTGCAGCGGTGAGTTTTTTTACTGAAAACATAACTATTCTCCTAAAATGATCGCTGCGATTGCAGCTGCTGTAATACCGGCCAAGTTACTTCATCGAATCAGGCTTTCGGCTCTTGATTTGAATCTG
>NZ_MPRK01000231.1 GCF_002021095.1 Solemya elarraichensis gill symbiont
GATGCGCCCCTCGTTTCCGGTTAGCTGGTTTGATCTTGTCATTACCCCATTTCACGATAATGCAAAAAAGTCTTCAAATCTTGTTTGTACGTATGGTGCTCTTAACCGGGTGAGGAATTCCGGTACGCAGAATGAAAATGCCGGCCTGATCCTTATTGGCGGTCATTCATCACACTATCAATGGAACGACGGCCAGTTAGTGCAGCAGATAAAGCACATAGTAAATTCCAGTGGTTCAGTACAATGGGTACTGACAACATCCAGAAGAACACCCGGGTCTTTTATTCAGGCACTGCATGAGCAAGTCGTGTCAGATCGATTGACAGTTACGCCATATGAAGAGACTGGTGATGGATGGATGGAAAGTGAGATGGCGCGTGCCAGCCAGATGTGGGTGACGCCGGACAGTGTCTCCATGCTTTATGAGTCGCTGACCTCGGGAGCATGTGTTAGTGTTCTGGAGCTTGAAGGCGGAAGTGGGTGTATAGCGAAAGGGGTTCATATCCTGATTGCTGAAGGACATGCTACGTCATATCAGCAGTGGCTGGAAAGCGGTGCTCTAAACAAAGCGGCCTTTTCCGGCTTTAATGAGGCTGAGCGTGTTGCCACACTTATCGAGGAACGCTGGTTTGGATCGTAAACTGACAGTGGTGCAGATGCTTCCCGCGCTGGACAGTGGCGGGAGATCAAGCCGGATATTCTGCATTTGCGTTCACGGCTGCCAGCATGGATTGGCTACCATGCCTGGAAAGGCCTGCCAAAATCATCAAGACCTCACCTGGTAACAACCGTGCATGGTCCCTATACGGTTGGACGCTATAGTTCGGTGATGGTGCGTGGTGAGCGGGTGATTGCTGTTTCTGAAATGATCCGGGGCTATATTCTAGAGAATTACAGGGATGTTGATGCTGACAGAATCAGGATTATCTACCGGGGGGTTGACCCGGAGATCTACAAGTATGGCTATCAACCTGACCAGGCATGGCTTGAGCGTTGGAATGCGCAGTATCCACAGATGAAGGGCAAGACTCTTCTGACCTTACCTGCTCGCCTGACGCGTTGGAAAGGGCAGGAGGATTTTATTCAACTGATTCACAAGTTGATTACATCCGGGAAAAATGTGCATGGAGTAATCGTGGGAGATGCGCATCCAAGGAAAAAGGAGTACCAGAACGAACTGCAGGAGAAGATTGAGGTGCTCGGTTTGCAGGATGCGATAACAATGACCGGGCACCGCTCAGACATGAAAGAGATACTGGCAATATCAACCATAGTCTACTCGCTGGCACATGAGCCAGAGGCGTTCGGGCGTACAACTATCGAGGCGCTGAGCATGGGAGTTCCGGTAATTGGTTATGCACATGGTGGTGTCAGGGAGCAGTTACAACAGGTTTGCCCGGAAGGGCAGGTAGAACCCTTGGATACCGAGGCAGTTACCCGACTGACTGGTCAATGGCTTGTGAACAAGCCAGAAGTTAAACAGGCACATTTATTCACTCTCATTCAGATGTGCGATTCTACCTTTTCTGCATATTCTGAATTGGCTTGTGAGGCATAAGCGACCAATACGCAATCAACCTTGCCATGATTAATCTTCTTAATTTCATTAGTCCTTTCATGCGTCACGTACCTTTTCAATTAAGACGTGCTGTGGCTACCAGAGTTGCTGTATCAACAGAGCACAAATACATTTACATCAGAATGCCAAAAGCAGCGAACTCAACTATTTCGAAAACGCTCGCGGTACATACATTTGAGGATTATGAGAGAGACGTTGGTCTGGATGAGAAAGGCAATGTTGCCAAGGGTTTATTTCAAAACTGGCAACAGAGCGGTTGTTACTCAATCGATTGCATGGTGGAAAATTATTTTATTTTCAGTTTTTTCCGTAATCCATACAGCAGAGTACTGTCTGCCTATCTTGATAAGGTAAGCAGAAGCGGGAAGAAATTCCACCAGCTTGTTGCGAGAAGAATAGGCCATAAAGAACAATACAGCTTTGAAGAATTTGTATTGTATCTGGAAAATGGCGGTATCAGGGATAATGCCCATTGGGCACGCCAGACCGAAATCACTCCTGTTCCTGTCAGCAGGCTGGATTTTATCGGAAAAATAGAGACTCTGGACAAGGATATGGCTTACATTCTCAGAGAGATTTTTAATTTTGATAAATATGATGGATTGGAGGTGCGTCAAAATGACCGGAGGGGCTCGGACAAGATATTGACCACATATTATAATGACGACCTCAGGGACAGAATTTACTCATTATATAAAAAGGATTTTGAGCAAATAGGTTACAGTCGATGATCTGGCGACAGAGTTTTGCGTATTGGTTCGTCACCGAGAGGTTTACAAATTGTTATGAAGGCATTGAGTTAATATGAGAAAGAAAGTTTTTTGCGTAGGCTTTCAAAAGACAGGAACTACAAGTTTATCTAAAGCTCTTAAGATACTTGGCTATACAGTAACCGGGCCAAATGGAACAAATGATCCAGAAATAGAAAAAAATGTAAGGCAAAAGGCCTTTGCTTTAGTAGACAAGTTTGATGCATTTCAAGATAATCCTTGGCCGCTATTATATAAAGAGCTGGATGAGAAATTCCCGGGCAACTTGTTTGTGCTCACTTTAAGAGATGAAGATGCATGGATAAAGAGTGTCGTGAGGCACTTTGGTAAAAAAGATTCGCCTTTATTCAGATGGGTTTATGGTATTGGGAATCCATTAGAAAACGAAGAGATTTATCTGAATCGTTATAAGCAACATAACAAAGATGTAATTCAATATTTCAGGAATCGCCCGGAAGATTTGTTAATTGTCGACTTCTCTAAAAATAATGGATGGGAGGAGCTATGTCAGTTCCTTCAATGCGATATTCCAAATAAGCCTTTTCCGCATGCAAATAAGGCAGTCGATCGAGAAAGGAAAAATAGAGGTTATTTGGGCTTCATTAAAAAATTAAAGCGACGTAGTGGGTATTATTTTGTCAGAAATGCAATCAAAAATTATATCTCTCCACCGAAATGGTGATGGATTCGATCTGTTTAATGATGACGGACGGTAGGTTGTCTGGGTAAAAGGAGCCTGTAGATAATTCTGTGTAACTGCCCTGTTCAAATATGGTCAATGAGTCGATCTTCAAACTCGATCATAAAACGATTTAACGCTGCTTTCCAG
>NZ_MPRK01000232.1 GCF_002021095.1 Solemya elarraichensis gill symbiont
GTCTTCAATCATGACGACCACATACTTTCCATGGACCGCGTCGACATGAGGATCCACGAAGATCAGGTCACCGCCATGGAATTTGGGTTCCATACTGACGCCACGTACACGCAGGACGTAAGAATCGTTGCTGCAACTAACGGGGCAGGGTAGCAACTCCTGACTGTATTGTGGCTGGTAACCTTCGGCGATTTCCATCCATTCACCGGCCTGCACCCAGGAGATCACCGGGCATAGGCTGCGGATATCTGGTCCGACGTGCGCGTTGACCTCTGTGCCAGCGATGTGTGACTGGTCCCATTCATCCCTGTGCGGTGTATCCATCCAGCCCTCCTGCTTGTCCATTCCGCGTTCCAGTTTTTCCGCCAGATCGTCGCCGATGCCCCGCGGAGTACCTTTCTTCGTACGCATCTGACGCCGGACCTGACTGATATAGGAACTGTTGGTGCCGACGCGTTCGGCCAGTTTTGCAGCAGAGCCGGCTTCGGTAATCAGAAGCTCGAGATTCTTCAACCGAATTTTTTCTGGGATGCGCATCATGCAGTGAATATAGCAGAAATTTAGCATAAAGATAAACATTTAGTTGGCGAGTTAGCTTGCTGATAGATATGCATGGTGCTAATGTTCGGCATCATGAAGCTAAGGACATTTTTGAAATATGCCACCAAGCGGGAACGCGCCGAGTTGGCAACCGTTTGCAACGATTCAGTTGCATATTTGTATCAGCTGGCTGGTAAACACCGGCATGCGAGCCCCCAGATGGCGACACGAATTGAGCAGGTCAGCCAGCGGGTGGCGGACCGATCAGGAGGACGGCTGGAGCCGGTACCGCGGGAAAGCCTGGTCCGTTACCCTGAGATTTTCGTCGGCCTGCAGGGATGGGAATAAGCAATGGCCGGAAAAACCCCAACTCCGGCTGTGAATTCATCTGTATCGCAACAGGGAGAAGCAAATACAGGCGCGACACCGCAGATGATCGATATCTCCCGAATTCAGCCATACGAGCACAATCCGCGTCACGGCCGCAATCCCGAATATGACCGGATCAGAGACTCAATACGCAATACCGGTCTGGATCAACCTTTGGTGGTTACGAAGCGGCCAGATGCGACGGACTTTATCGTCCATGCCGGTGGCAATACGCGCCTGATCATACTGAAGGAGTTATTCGCCGAGACCGGTGATCCGCGTTTTGCCGCAGTACCTTGCCTGCTTAAACTCTGGTGCTGCGAATCCGATGTCCTGCTAGCGCATCTTCGCGAAAACGACCTGCGTGGAGGTCTTACCTTCATCGATAAGGCACGCGCTGTTTGCGAAGCGCAAAAATTGCTTGCCGAAGAACTCGGTCTCGACGTGATCTCTCAAAGGCGTCTCGAAACCGAACTCCGCCGTGCCGGGTATCGCATTACCCAGGGGCGTATTTCCCAGATGGTATACACCGTCCATCGACTGTTACCCGTCATCCCCATTGCGCTCGAAGGCGGACTCGGCCGACCACATGTGGAACGCATTCGCAGATTGGAGCGTGCCGCTCAAAAGATTTGGCAGGATCGGTGTTCCGAGTCGGCAGAGGATTTCGAAGAGGTCTTCACGACGCTATGCAAACGGTACGATAGCCCCGACTGGGACACAGATGTACTACGCAGCGCATTGGAATCTGAAATTGCCGCTTCATTAGATGTCAGCATTCATACCGTACGCGTGATGCTCGATGCAGAGATGGCCGGCAGGGAGCTGGTGATTCCGGAGGCCGAAGCGAAACCGGATGAGGAATCATCAGAACCTGAGTGCGCCACAGACGAATCGTTCGATGATGATGTTGATCAGGATGATGGACCTTCGCGTATATCCAGTTCGGATCGAATCTCCACTGATGAACAACCACCGGAATTACCGGATCAGTCGAATCCCAGTAGTGCACCGGATACTGGCCTGCTGGATGACGATGTCAAAGAGACTTCTGAACCTGAGACCGAACTACCGAACCTCCCCAACGATACCAGCCCGAACGACCTGAAGTCCTTGCGTGGTCGCGCCTGGACACTTGCGACACGACTGGCCCAGCGTAATGGCATGGCGGACCTCGTTGAAGCAGTGTCCGGCAAGGGATTGGGATTCGTATTACGCGATGTTCCAGATCCAACTCTGGCGGATCAGCTCGACGAGGATAGTTTGAGTCAGCTCACCATGCTGTGGTGGCAGTTGGCGGCCTGTGCTGAGATGACCTTTGCGCCGCTCGATGCCATGCTGCCGCTGCTGCCGGACGAATCCATCCTCCGTCGTGCACTCGAGACCGAAGATGCTGATCTGTTGTTCAGCAGTATCTGGACACTGGATCCAGGTCACACCGGCTACCGGCTCTGGCGACCACTCGATGATCGGGACTGGCGTGATCTGCTGGCCTTGATGGATACCTATCGACGCATCCGACGTATCGCCGCGGATACCGGTGTATCGGTCTGGGAGTAGAGGCGATGGAAAGCACGAAGGAATCCGATCTGGTCACTGCCGTATTGATGTATGCCATTCGCTGCCTGGCCGAAGGTGATCATGTGGCTTTGCAAAACATGAAATTCGGTCCGCGCGAGATCGAGGCCCTGCGGGATATGAACGTCTCAGACCTCTACCGTGTTGAATCGCTTCGTGCCCACTGTCTGGATATCGCCCTGAATCGGCAGGTGTAC